>CACNYU010000063.1 GCA_902624785.1 uncultured Prochlorococcus sp. | reverse complement strand
CATTACTTGATTTTGATTGTTAATTTGGTCATAAATAAAATATTAATTTACACCAATTTATGAACTTTTATAGTTGCTTTGATAAAACAGGTAAAGTAATTGCAAGATGCCAAACGATGCAAGATATAGAGGTATTAAAAAAAATGGGTAGACCGATTGTACAAGTCAAAGAAATGAAAAATGAAGAATCAGTAGTTTGCTCTTTGACTGGAAGCCCATCTGACTTCAATATGGATTATTAAAAAAAAACGGGTAATTAACCCATTTTTTTTTTTTTTTTTTTTTTTTTTTTTTAATTGGAGAGGTTAATTATTAGTCGTCATAAACTAGACATTCAGGCTCATCAGGGTTCGCATCGCAGAATAATTCAAGTGCATTAGGATCATGTTTATCATCAGGATGATGATCTTTGTATTCTTCAAGTTCTTTAAGTTCTTCTGTAAGATGTCTTACCTTTGGAAGATTTCCTTCTGCTTTAGCAGATTCGATTTCTGATTGATCTTTTTGGATGTGCTCGTCAATGGATTTCATTTTCTGATTTCCCGAATGAGTAATTAAATACACAATAGTGAATTAATTCATAAATTGCATCCCATATAAGTTGAAATAATGATTAATCAGTAAATGAATAAAAAATTAGAAAATTAAAATTTCTTTGAATTAATTAACTCTTTCAAAGAAGGTTGCAATGGTATTATTTGGTTCGGATTTAAAGGGAAGATTGCTTTATAGTAATCTTGGAGCCAATTTTTGTAGGAGCAAGTTTTTGATATATCTTTTAAATTAAAAAAATTATATCTCCACAAAATTATATTTTTAAAAAAGTAAATTTCTTTTGCCGTGCATTTAAACAATTTGCTATAAACAAATTCCCATCTAATAATTGTTGGGAATAAGTATATATCTGCTATTGATATTTCATTACCTAACAGCCATGGGCCGCCGTTATCTTGCAAAGTCTTTTCAATAGTTGCTAAAGCAGAAAAAAGTTTTTGACTTGCTTCATTATAGGCTGTTTGATTCCTTGCAAATCCGCATTTATAGACTCCATTATTTATGTCTTCATTTATGAGTTCAAGAAGTCCTTCATCACAATTTTTTATTATGAGATCGCTATCCAAGGATGAATTAAAGATACTTGAATTAAAAATATTTAAAATATCTCTACTCTCGTTAGAGATTAATTTCATTTCTTGAGCCTTGTAATTTATAAAAACAGGTGCAGTTGCTCTTAATATTTTAGTTTTATTGCATCGTGAATATACTTCTTTTAAATTCTTGCAATTATAAAAATCCTTTTTAAAAATCCATTCGCCTGTTTTATATTTTGGTTTTAAAAAGATAATTTTGATTTTGTTTGATAAATTTAATAATGTATATGCAATTATTAAACGATGACACCAAGGACATGTTGAGCCTACCAACAAATATAAATTTTTATATTTATTTAAATCAATTTCGGGATGCTTTACATAACTAAATCCTTTGGGTCTTACATAGCTACCATTTTTATCAGATGGAGCAAACCCATCCATTAATTTCATCCAAAACCAAAACCAGAATTTTCTAGCTATTAATATTATGTATTTGTTAGTTTTCATAAAAATTCTAAAGATTTTTCTATAAATATGACTGAAAAAAAAATACTTATAGTTTCAGGAACACATGGTAATGAATTAAATCCTGTTTGGGCTGTAAAAAAATTTAGAAATTTAATAAATACATCATCACATTCAAAATATTTAGAATTCACTTTAGGAAATCCAAAAGCACTTGAAGAGGGATTGAGATACATTGATATAGATTTAAATAGATCATTTAATGTCACGAAGACTGCAGCTAATCAGGATTTTTACGAAATAAATAGATCTGAATATCTCATCAATGAATTTGGCTCCCAAGGACCTAAATCATGTCCAATAGTAATTGATTTACATACTACAACTTCTTGTATGGGCTCAAGTATTGTTATGTATGGTAGAAGGCAAAGAGATTTTTGTTTAGCCGCCATTTT
>CACNYU010000062.1 GCA_902624785.1 uncultured Prochlorococcus sp. | reverse complement strand
TAGGGACGCATTAGGTGGAATAGGATCTTGGCAATGGCCACCAGAGGAAAGGACTGAAAAAGAAAAAGCTAGATTAGCGATGAAATGGTTTAACCAATGGAAAAAAAACCAAGTTTTTTAACTGTTGACAGCTGATCTAAATTAGAGGGTATAACAACCCTCTTTTTTATAATGTATGTTGAGAAAAAAAGAAAAACAAACTTTAACAAGACTCTTCCTTTTAGGAGTTGGTGCCCCAATTGGGCTTGATCGTTTCTACGAAGGTGATGTAACAGGCGGATTCTTAGCTGTTTTGGGTTTTCTTGTTGCTTTGATAACTGTAGTCGGTCTGTTGGTATGGATTCTTCCTTTTATTTCCAAAACTTTTCGCTTGCTACGAGAATTTGAAGATGCGGAAGATTAAATGAAACGCTTACTAATCCAATTAAAACCTAATCATGAAAAACAATTCTAGAAATTTTTTAAAGTACTTAACGTATTTCTTATTAGGATTAATTTCTCCATTTCTAATGCTCATTTTAAGTGGAATAAGTTTTAACTGGATTTATTTTTCTTTGTGCATAATTTTATTTTTAATAATCCAAAAAAGCCTGAGGCAGTGGAGTGGCATAAAATATTCAACAACTAAAAAAATATTTATTTATGGTGGAGCTTGCGTTTGGTGGCTTATCGTATGGATCTCTGCAGGAATCTATGGAATAACTTTTGAAACCAATAGAGCAAAAAGTCAGCTTGTTAATTTGATTAGAAGATGTTGGGTCAGTGGTAGGTTGACATTCAATCAAAATCCAAGCTTTGGAAGTATGATGAAGGATCAAAAAAAATATAATTATAATTTTGGATCTTATACATTTATTGATACAGCTACTGGTACTCCAATTACATCAATCAAAGCTTCAGAATCTTCATGTTTTGATATCACCGCAGAGAGCAGTATTACTTTAGCACCTACTTTTAGAGCCTATCTCCCAAGAATTAATGATCCTGAAATGGTTAAGCCACAAAACTTTACTGAATCTTTATTAATTAAATCTCCCACTTTTAATAAAAATGCATGGTCAATTCAAAAGCCTGATGGTAATAATCTTAAAACTGTATGTAAACAATCTGACTCGCTATTAGCATTTGGCTGTGATCCATCTAAGAACTCTGAAGGCATGGCTTGGTAGAAGTTGATGTCAAATTTATTTCATTTGACATAACAACAAATATTCTTCAATAAAAGATTTTTTTAAAAACATTTCAAATACTATTGAAGGGCCAAAGAACACAGAAAATAAAATTTAAAAGAGTAAGGCTTTATAAAATCATGCATAATATCTTCTGGTACTTTCTATGTGGATCGTTCATACTCCTAATACTTTTCTACCCTCGACCTATACTTATTAATGGTTGACAGCTGATCTAAATTAGAGGTGTAGACCCTCATTTTTGAATGAAAAAATTTTTATTTCTCCCCTTCTTATTAAGTTTTACTCCTGCTGTTAATGCAGGAATATCTGATGAATTGCATATGAAATGCTTAGAAGCAAGAGATTATGAAGGATGCGTGAGAACTAATAAAAAGATATCTACTAAAAAAGATAAGAAAATTTCAGGGATTGGAATTAGGCTTTTCCTCAATAGTGATACTGCTGAATTAACTATTCAATCTGTAATAAATAACTCGCCTGCCGCTTCCGCTGACATTCAACCAAATGATGTAATTATCAAAATAGATGGGAAATCAACTAAAGGAATGGGTATTACAGAGGCTGTTTCTCTAATAAAAGGACCAATAGATAAGCCAATTAAATTAGTATTATTAAGAGTTAATGAGTCCGGTAAAAAGGAAAAAATAAATATTCGATTAGTAAGAGATACTTTTAAAGCCCCCAACAAAGAATATTTATATGAAGGAGATATGAAAAGGCAATTAGAGTTTTTCTTTCCAGAAAATATAAAACAGATTTTCCCAGAAAATAATTTTTCGCCAAGGTTAAAAGAGGAAACGTCAATTTAAATATTTAAATTAAACCCTTACTAATTACGCCGATTTTTGAAAATTGAATCAAATTAGCAGGGTA
>CACNYU010000061.1 GCA_902624785.1 uncultured Prochlorococcus sp. | reverse complement strand
ATCAGAATTTTTTACAGATTTATCTACACCAGTACTTGAAATGATATCAATTGTCTCCTTTTTTGGCATTGAAACATTTCTATTTGTAGATGATTTTGAAATGGTTTGATTATTTAATCCTCCAATAAAATCATTCAATAACTCTTGTAATCTACTACTTGTGATTGGTCTTTCAAGTTTTCCTTGATTTGCAAGTGATAATGTTCCTGTTTCCTCTGAGACGACAATGCAAATGCATCTATCGAATCGTTCAGTGATACCCAAGGCAGCTAAATGTCTAGTTCCATATCTGCTTATACCTTGACGAGATAAAGGGAGAATTACCCCAGCAGAAATAATTTTATTACCTTTGACTAGAATGGCACCATCGTGCAGAGGCGTATCTGTAGCAAATAAATTTATCAAAAGATCTGTAGAAAGCTGTGCCTCTATTTTTATTCCTGAATATAAGAAATCTTCAGGTCTTAAATCACTTCCCAGATCAACAACAATAAGAGCTCCTCTCCTATTTTGAGAAAGTTTTCCAGCTGCATCTACAAGCTGATTTACTGCATTTGTATTAGCCCTAAATTCCTTGGGAGGATTACCTAAAAGGACCGTTAATCTTCCAGTACCTAATAATTCCATTAATCTCCTCAGTTCTCCTTGCCATAAAATTGCAAGTGATAAAGAACATGCTATTACCAAAGCATCAATTAACTTTGAAGTTAAGGGAAGAGAAGCATATCTTTGCACAAACCAAGCTAGAGATACCAAAAATAAATATCCTCTGAGAAGCCATAAAGTTCTTTGCTCTTTAACTCTAAAGAAAAGCAACATTCCAAAACCAGCTGCAAAAAAAACATCTAGTAAAAGTTTTAAATTTAAAAAACCCCAAAAACTCACATTAAATTTAAATACTTATTTTAAATTTACCTAAGATTGTTTAAGAAAGCGATCTGGCAGGACATCAAATTTTAATAGATCTTCAGGTGTTTCTCTTTTTTGAATTAATTCGGCGTTTCCATTTGAAACTAATAATACTGCAGGTTTTGGGATCCTATTATAATTTGAACTCATTGAAAGATTATAAGCTCCGGTTCCAAAGACACATAATAAATCACCAGTTTTACAATTTCCAATTTCAATTTCTTTAAATAAAACATCTCCAGACTCGCAATGCTTTCCTGCTACTGTATATTTATTTTTCTGTTTTTTATTGAGAGGATCATTTACCAAGCAAGCGGAATAGTTTGACTGATAAGTAATTGGTCTAGGATTATCACTCATTCCCCCATCAACAGAAATATATGTTTTTAATCCAGGAATCTCTTTAAATGAGCCTATTTTATAAACAGTAACTCCTGCAGTTGAAACTATAGAACGACCTGGCTCGCACATAAGTACTGGTAATTCAAGGTTATTTCTTTTACATTCTTCTACAATCGATTCAGATATTGTTTTAACCCAGTCTTCTATTGAAGGGGGGTCATCTTCATTTGTATATTTAATCCCTAAACCTCCTCCAACATTTAATTCCTCTATATGATGGCCATATTTTTGAGCATCAATTGCATAATTGACTAGAATTTTTCCAAGATCTCGGTGCGGTTCTAATTCAAAAATTTGTGAACCAATATGAGCGTGTAAACCCACTAACTCTAAGTTTTTGGCTTTATTAATTTCTTCAAACACATAAGTTAAATTTTCCAAACCAAATCCAAACTTACTATCAAATGATCCAGTCCTGATATATTCATGAGTATGACATTCTATTCCAGGAGTAAATCTGATCATTATTTTGATTCTTCTATCTAAAGATTCAGAAAAATTTATCATCCTTTCTAAATCATAATTATTATCCACAACGACTTTAATTTTATTTCTTAGTGCAAACTCTAATTCTTTATCAGATTTATTATTGCCATGAAAAACAATTTTTTCATTAGAGACTCCTCCCTTGAGTGCTGTTAATAATTCTCCTTCAGAAACAGCATCTAATCCAAATCCTTCAGAAGATATCAAATTGCTCATAAATAAAGAGCTATTGGCTTTGGATGCGTAAATAGGAAGAGATTTACCAGGATAATACTTATTGAGTGCATTTTTATATGCTTTACAAGAAT
>CACNYU010000060.1 GCA_902624785.1 uncultured Prochlorococcus sp. | reverse complement strand
TATAACTGAAGGGATGTCTTTTGACAGAGGTTACAGTTCACCATATTTTATAACTGATCAAGAAAGACAAATCTGTGAGCTCGAAAATCCCAAGATATTAATTTCTGATCAAAAAATATCTAATTTAAATAATCTTGTTCCTATTCTTGAAGAGATACAAAAATCAGGAGAACCATTTCTAATTCTTGCAGAGGATATTGAAGGAGAAGCTCTTACAACTCTTGTATTAAATAAAAATGCAGGAGTTCTAAATGTTTCTGCAGTAAGAGCTCCTTCTTTCGGAGAAAGAAGAAAAGCAGCACTAGAAGATATTGCAATACTTACAGGTGGTAATTTAATTAGTGAAGATAAATCTATGACTCTTGAAAAAGTAACTTTAAATGATCTTGGCAAAGCTAGAAAAGTTACAATCACAAAAGATAAAACTACAATTGTTGCTTTTGAAGATACAAAAGATGCTGTTAAAGATAGGGTTGAGAAGCTAAAAAATGAAGTTAAAATAACGGATACTGATTATGATAAAGACAAAATTAATGAAAGAATAGCAAAACTTTCCGGAGGAGTTGCCTTAATAAAAGTTGGAGCTGCTACGGAAACTGAAATGAAGTACAAAAAATTAAGAATTGAGGACTCATTAAATGCGACAAGGGCAGCCATTGAAGAAGGTGTAGTCTCTGGAGGAGGGCAAACATTAATTGAGCTTTCAGATCATCTTGAGAGTTTTAATGAAAATTTAGACCCAGACCAAAAAACAGGTCTTGATATAGTTGCAAAAGCACTTCAAGAGCCTGCTAAACAGATCGCAAAAAATGCAGGATTCAACGGAGAAGTTGTTGCAGCCGATATTAAAAGGCTAAAAAAAGGATTCAATGTGGTTACTGGAGAGTATGAAGATCTTAATGAATCAGGGATAATAGATCCTTCAAAGGTACTTCGCTTATCACTAGAAGATGCTGTATCAATTGCCTCTATGCTCTTAACAACAGAAGTATCAGTTGCAGATATTTCCGAACCAGAGACTCCAGCCCCTGCAGGAGACCCCATGGGAGGAATGGGTGGTATGGGTATGCCCGGAATGGGTGGTATGGGTATGCCTGGAATGATGTAGATCGCTTTTTTATTTAATATTAAAAATATCTACCGTGACTTTTTTCTAGGTTAATTTCTTATTTAATAGTGGCCTTATTATCACTAAAGATAAAATTGTTAAAAGAAATAATAAGCTAATACAATTTCTACAAGTTAAATCACCATAAGGTGCATTTAAAGCTACTAAATCTAAATTAAAATTGGAAGAGTATGCAATTCTTATTGGTTCAATTGCAAAAGTTAATGGATTAAAGGATGCGAGCCATCCCAACCAAGATGGCATAAAGGATATTGGAGCCAAGGCTGTACTAGCGAATAGGAGGGGCAAATTAACAACAAAAATAAGCGCAATAAGTTCTATATGCCCTGGGAGAACAAAAGCTAAGCATAAACTTATTGAAGTGACGAATAAAACCAGTAAAATTAAAATAGCGAAAACTATACCTAATCCATAAAAATTAGGGAATCCATAACCTAATAAAAAAGAAATAAACATTATTGCTAAGCTTTGTACAAAACTAAGTATTGTGATGTAAAAGAAGGAAGATAAAACTATAGATAAACGACTAGCAAGTGGAGCTACTAATAATCTATTAAGGAATCCAAATTCTCTATCAAACATAAGAGGTAATCCAGAATTTAAGGCTCCACTAAAAGCTGTAAAAACTATCAATCCAGCCCCCAAGAAATTCCCATAGGAATCAACTCCGGGTAAGAAATCTTTTGGTGCGTTAGCAAATAAAGCTCCAAATAAAAATAGCCAAATAATTGGCTGCAATATTCCCGCAAAAAAAGTTGAAGGTCTTCTTTTTAATTGAATAAATAATCTCTTTGTTAAAGCAGCAGTTTCCTGATAAAGAAAAATAAAATTATATTGCTGTATTTCCATTAATGGTTTCGACTAAAATTATATTATAAATAATATACCTAAATTATTAAATTACCTCATAGATTGTTTTGATTCTTTTTTAAGATCTCTTTTCCCTGTCATATCCAATTCTGCATCTTGAAGAGTTTTACCCGTAGCTTGAAGATATACATCATCAAGACTAGGTTGGCTTTGAGTTAAAGAAAATATTTCGAATTTGGAAAATGCTAATTCAACTTTTAATTTTGTGATTAAATCTTTACCTTTAT
>CACNYU010000059.1 GCA_902624785.1 uncultured Prochlorococcus sp. | reverse complement strand
ATTCTTTAATGTATTGATTAAATCAGAGTTTGATAAATCAGGTATTGATCAGATAGGTATTCATTGGGGACAGTATTTAGCTCTAACGTTTAGTTCTCTTCTAATATTTCTAATTAGTTTGTATAAAGCAGTTCCAAATTTTAAAAATTTTATTCTTGAAATTATCTGGTTCTTTAACTGCAGTGGTTTTAACTGTAATGGAGCTTAATTTAAAAGCTTATTAAATATTAATTGGTTTATATTTTCAAATGTATTGGATAAATAAAAAGTTTAAAAAATGAATGGAATAATTAATATCATCCAACAAATATAGTTTTAAATAATTTTAAATTTTTTATATTTAAAATGAATTTTAACTTTTTAAAAATCACCTAGAATTATCACAGAAATTATTCTTTAAATCAACTTATGAGCAATACAATTAATACAGTTCATTGTCGATTAATCTTTAAATGTCCTTGTAGTAGTTATGAAATTTTTCATAAAAAAAAGTAGTGTTTACAGAAAGTTAAATCCTGAAAACACTACATTCATTGATTGGTTGTGTGAAAAATTTAAAACCAACCAGGAATGATTTGACCAGTTGTAACGTACGCGCCAACAGCTGCAACGAAACCGAGCATAGCTGCCCATCCATTAAAACGTTCTGCTTCAGGTGTCATGATAATAAAAATTTGTTTATGTAAATGATTGTAACAGCTTTATTAATATTTGTAAAGCACTTTAGGCAAATATAGTGGAAAACTTGTAATTTCATTCGAGGCAAGGCCTCGATAGGCATTTCTGTCGCATTATTGTACAGGGGATAATAACTTCAAGTCTAATAAGTATTGATGGCTTATCTTAAAAATTAAAGGACATTGAAAAATTACTTATTTTTATACAAAAATAATCTATCTTTATTTAGCTATTTAAACATTGAAATGATGTGGGTCGCCTGAGATTCGAACTCAGGACCAGCCGGTTAAAAGCCGGATGCTCTACCGCTGAGCTAGCGACCCATAGTTGTATAAGATACATAAGAAATTATCCCTTTTTAAGGTAAAAAAAACAACTTTATATCTTAACTCGAACAATAGAGATACAATTTATTAATAATTAAAACAAAAAAAATAAAGGACTTAATCAATTTCATTAAATCTCAGTTGCAGTTTAAAAGAATGATAAAGCATGGATTTTTTAGAGTTCCTACAGATATTAAAAATAAACTCATTTTAAAAAATTGCCTATAATAAATTATAGACAATTAAGTTATTGACCCATAAAAAAGTCACTGTAATTGGAGCAGGTCTCGCAGGAACAGAAGCAGCATGGCAATTAGCCAATGCGGGAGTACCTGTTAGATTATTTGAGATGAGGCCTTCAATATCATCACCAGCACATCATTCTGGAGAATTTGGAGAATTAGTTTGTAGTAATAGTTTTGGTGCATTAAGTCCAGAAAGGGCAGCAGGCTTGCTTCATGCTGAATTAAGAATATTTAACTCTCTTATTATTAATACAGCCGATAATTTTTCTGTGCCAGCGGGAGGTGCTTTAGCTGTTGATAGATCAAAGTTTAGTAAAGCATTAACAAAAAAATTAATAAATCATCCACTTATTGAAATATACAGAGAAGAGAAATTCGAAATAAGAGACAATAATTCAATCACTATTATTGCTACTGGCCCTTTAACATCCGAAAGACTAGCAAAAAAACTTAGAGCATTTACAGGCATTGATTCTTGTCATTTTTATGATGCAGCTAGTCCAATAATTTTTGGCGATAGTATTAACCCTAAATTAGTTTTTAGAGCGAGTAGATATGACAAAGGAGAACCTTCCTACTTAAATTGCCCCATGAATAAAAATTTATATGAGAACTTTAGAGAAGAATTAGTAAAGGCTGAGCAGGTAAAACTCAAAGATTTTGAAAAGGAATCTGCAAATTTTTTTGAAGGGTGTTTACCTATTGAAGAAATCGCAAGAAGAGGTATTGAAACGATGAGGTTTGGGCCATTAAAATCAATTGGTTTATGGAATCCCGAATGGGGTGATTTAAAAGACAAAAATAATCGGTTAAATAAAAGGCCACATGCGATAGTTCAACTTAGAAAAGAGGATATAGATGGAAAATTATTAAATATGGTTGGTTTTCAAACAAATCTTAAATGGCCTGAACAAAAAAGAATCTTCCGTATGATACCTGGATTAGAGAATGCCGAATTTGTTCGATTTGGTGTCATGCATAGAAATACATTTTTAGAATCTCCAAAATTACTATTACCCACTCTGCAGTTTATAAAAGAACGCAATCTTTTCGCTGCAGGACAAATTACAGGTACGGAAGGTTACGCTGCTGCCGCTGCTGGTGGATTAGTTGCAGGTTTAAATGCTGCTTTTTTATACAACAATCACGACACAATAATATTCCCACCTGAAACAATGATTGGGGCACTTTTAAATTTT
>CACNYU010000058.1 GCA_902624785.1 uncultured Prochlorococcus sp. | reverse complement strand
TCATTCATTAACGGAACGAATTTAGTTGAGTATGTTGCTCCTTTAATTATGTATTCATCTAATTTGTCTTTGGGCTCATAAATACTCTGTTCATTTTTAACTTGATCAAACTTGATATTATCAAATTTATATTCTTCAGCAGAAGCGGACAGAATAGAACCAAAGGCTAGGGGAATAATAGATAGGGCTTTAGGTAATTTCACTTAGGAAATAATTTTCATTAATTTAACATAAATATCCTGGTTTTATAGATTATTAAATATGCTCATGATTTTTATGCCTTTGAATGAATTGTTAAAGTCAATTTAAAGGCACCCGCGCTTGTAAAGCGTTGTCACTTTCCGTCACTATATAGTTTGTTATAAAAGTAAGAAAGTCAGTTATTGCAATCGTTCTCGTTAGTAAAAAGGTATGATCCCAAAGCACCCGCGCTACCAAGCTGCGCCACGCCCCGCTCATTAGATCTTAGTTCATTACAGCCATCTATAGAAGACCCAATTGATAATTTTTTTATAAAAAATCACTTTTAAGGCTAGAAAATGACTTTTGTCACTGGAAAAACAGATTTTTTGAAATTATAAATATTCTTCCTTCACTATAAACATAACTTCTAAATTTATGTTTAAAACAAGTTTTGTTTTTCTAAGTTTTTATAATCTTAATTTTGTAATGCAATTAGAAATTTAAATATGGGTTAAATAAGCTTTAATTTAAATTAATTTGCGCACCATTTGCTCGTTTACAAAAAAAGAATAGGAGTAAAGAAAATTTTAATATTTTCTTCAGGATATTAAGTAGTGAGTAGTAAAATCGAACAAATGCCTTTAAAAGTTTTATTATCTTATGCCTAAAGAAATCAAAACGCCTTGGGGAAAAATAATCCCTCAAGTAAGCGTATTTCCCATTATCTACTTAATGTTTGTATATGGTTTAGTTTATATTCTTCCTTTTGGAAGAGATGTGATTGGTATAAGTTGGTTTGACTGGTTAAGAAGCGAGGATGGCCCATTAGAGTGGATTCAATTTGTTGAATACGCATTATCATCTCTTTTGGCATTATTAATTTTTATGGGAACAAAGAGAAAGAAAGATATAAATTCCATAATTTGGCTCATAATAGCTTTTTTATCTTTTATTATCGCGGGGGAAGAGATAAGCTGGGGTGAGCGAATCACTGGGATAGGAATTGACTCTATTTCGAATATGAATGTCCAAGGAGAAACAAATTTTCATAATTTACCTTTTTTTCATAATTATTTATTGGATCCAATCTTTGAGATAAGCTGCATTTTTCTCGGATGGATTGGATGGCGGAGATTTAATAATTTAAATGCCTTACCAAGTAAAAATTTATCTTTATATTTTTTATTTGTGGCTCTTTTTTATTTTTACTTTGATGCTTCATGGGCTTCAACGACACAACAAATTAGAAATGATCAAGAAATTTTTGAATTTCTTCTATCTACAGGAATTTTTCTTCATTGTTTTAGGAATATTAAAAAGTTAGATTTCTTTCTTAAAAGTTCAAATTGACTCATACATGATTTTATTCCGAAAAAGGAAATGGTACAAATTAGTGAGTCGGTCCTGTTTTCATAGGAACACTAATTGAACATTTTTAATGTTTTAAAATATGGCGATTTGAAATATTCGTAATAATTAATTACTCTGTCAAGAATTTCTCTCCATTCAGCTTCTCTACAAGAGTCAACCTAGTTCTATGTTTAATACTTAATCTATCTTATGCATAAACATTACTTTAAAATTAAATTAACTTTTAAATAATTATCAAAAGATATAAATAATTTTTATATAAAATTTAGAATAAATTTAATTTTTAATGAATAGTCAAATTGAAAGAGATCTTAAAGCATATTACTAGTTATACTGATTATCCCAACAAAGGTATTATTTTTAAAGACCTTCTTGGAATTCTACGAGAACCAAGTATCTTTAAAGAATTAATAAATAGGATGTCATTAAGTCAAGAACTCCAAGGATCTGATGCAATTCTTGCAATAGAGGCGAGAGGTTTTATCTTCGGTTCAGCAATTGCTTTTAAGAGTGGCAAACCTATGATAGTTGCAAGAAAACCAAATAAATTGCCAGGAGAGTTAGTAAAAAAACACTATGAACTGGAATATGGAGTTAACACTTTAGCAATTCAACGAAATTCGATAGAAAATTATAAAAAATTTAATATAGTTGATGATGTTTTAGCTTCAGGTGGAACTGCAAAATGCGTTTCAGATATATTGTTATCTGAAGGTAAAGTTATAACTGGTTACAGTATGGTAATTGAAATAAATTCATTAAAAGGCAGAGAAAAGTTATCAAAGCCAGTGAATAGTCAGATTATTATTTAAATTAAACCAAGAGAACCAGCTGTGAAACCAACAGCGCAGAAGAATGAAAATTCAAGAAGATCTCTTGGGAGGGAATTAACAATTAATTTAAATTGAGTCATTTTACCTTGTGCTCCTCAGGT
>CACNYU010000057.1 GCA_902624785.1 uncultured Prochlorococcus sp. | reverse complement strand
AGATAGCATATACGTAAAGAAAATTTAAAGCGTTATGAATTCCTTTAAAAGATATTTCAAAATATTTTTCTTCAATTTGAATTATGTTTTTAGAACTATCAAAAATTGCAAAAATAAAATTATCATTAGAAAAATGCAATTTAATATTTTTTCTATTTTTTTCTAACTTTACTTTTACAACTTTACCTCTCCACAATTTTTTTAAATTCGCATCCAAAAGAGGTTCGCCGTAGGGAATGATCACGACCCCATCAGGATCTAGATGTTGAGTAATCTCACATTTTGCTTTGGCAATAGAATCTCTTGACCCCAAGATTCCTATATGCGAACTTCCAATATTAGTGATAACTGCAATATTAGGTTCAGAAAATTTCGATAATTTTTCTATGTGCCCTCTTCCTCTCATACCCATTTCTAATACTAATAATTTCTCTGACCCTTCACATGAATGTATAGTTAGACCTAAACCAATTTCATTATTATTATTTTTCTCTGAAATTTTTACCTTTCCATAACTTTTTAGAACTTCCAACGTCATTTCTTTGGTAGTTGTTTTGCCAACTGAGCCAGTAATTGCAATTACTGGGATTCTCAATTTTCGCCTTTTAATTAAAGCTAAATTAAGAAAGGCTTCCTCAGTATCAGGAACCACCCAAAACGGATAATTTTTAGGGACAAGTTTTTCTTTCCCTTGATTTATAACAACTGCTTTAACTCCAATTTTTAGAACATTTTTTAGAAAATCATGCCCATCATATTTTTCACCTTTCAATGCAATAAATAAATCTTCAGGAGATATTGTTCTACTATCAATAGAAACTTTACTAAAGAATAAATTACTCTTAAATGACCCATTTAAATTTATATCACCCAAAATTTGATTAATCTCACATATTGAGAATTTCATTTATTTAAAAATTTTTACTGTTTTTTTAATGATGGATCTGCCGATTGACCATATGAAAATTTCTCAATTTCAACAATATCAGGCGATGGCTCTTTTATCCCACAAACATCTTTGTACATAATTTCATATTGTAATGCTGATCTTTCCCAACTGAACTCTTTACTCATAGCTCTTTTCTGGAGTAATCGCCAACTTTTTTTATGTCTAAATGCTTCCCAAGCCCGCACGAGTGCAGTGTAAAAATCAATTGGTTCAAATCTATCAAAACAAAAACCTGTTCCTAGATCATTCTCTGGGTCATGAGGCAAAACAGTATCTACTAAACCGCCAACTCGTCTAACAATTGGGATTGATCCATACCTCATCGCGAGTAATTGGCTTATACCACAAGGCTCAAATCGACTTGGCATCAAGAATGCATCTGATCCCCCATATATGAGCCTCGAGAGAGCATCATCATATGTAAGATAAACAGCAAAGCGACCAGGATAATCAACTGCTAATTGCCATAATCCAGATTCTAAATAACGGTCGCCGGTCCCCAAAACTGCTATTTGAGAATCTGTATAAGCGAGCAATCTTCTAGATACTTGTAATAGAAGATCAACACCTTTCTGATCAACTAATCTTCCAACCATTCCCAACAAAAATTTATTTCTATCAATATCTAAACCCATTTCTTTTTGCAATACTCTTTTATTCTCATAACGACCCTCAAGATTATTAATATCAAAATTGGAAGGTAAAGACCTATCAAGTGAAGGATTCCAATCCTCAAGATCTATCCCATTTAAAATTCCTCTTAATTTTCCAGATATATAATTTAAAAGGCCATCTAAACTCTCTCCATACTCATTAGTTTTAATTTCATCTGCATAAGTCGGGGATACTGCATTAACTCTGTCAGAATACAACATAGCAGCAGCCATTGTATGATCACCATGCATATACCAAGGGCACCAAGTCATCTTCTCTAGTTTCCATCTCCAAGGGCCCTGGTATTTGAGATTATGTATTGTAAATACTGTACTAATTTCAGGATCTTGATGCATCCATACAGGAATCATCCCTGTATGCCAATCATGACAATGAAGTACTTGAGGTTTCCAGCAATTCCAGGCAAATTCTGCCGTTGCACTGGCAAAAAAAGTAAATCTCCAATCCTCATCTTCTCCTCCATAAATCCTTTCTGAATCAAAGGAAGGATGTGCTACCAAATAAATCTTATATTCATGGGTAGGGTGAATAGTCTCATATATAGAAAAGTCAGAACCCATTGTTTGAGCTCTAAATAATGGTTCCTTAGATACTTTTAATATACTCCATAATTTTCCATAGCCTGGAATTATCACTCTTACATCATGGCCAAGATTTATTAGAGACGGAGGTAGAGAACCTACAACATCACCCATCCCTCCGACCTTGATCATAGGAGCACATTCTGCAGCGGCAAATAGGATTCGCATTTAATATTTTGTATTACTTTTCATTGAGAAATAATAAACGATCAAGGGGACCATCCAAAATCTGAATAATCTGGATTTCGTTTCTCAAGAAAAGCGTCTCTTCCCTCTTGAGCTTCTGAT
>CACNYU010000056.1 GCA_902624785.1 uncultured Prochlorococcus sp. | reverse complement strand
AACTTCTTCTCCTACTTTAACCTTACCTCTCTCGATTCTACCAGTAGCAACAGTACCTCTACCAGTTATAGAGAAGACATCTTCAACAGCCATTAGAAATGGTTTGTCAACTTCTCTTTCAGGCTCAGGGATGCTTGAGTCAACAGCTTTCATTAATTCTTCAATCTTAGATTCCCAAGTTGAATCGCCTTCTAGAGCTTTTAGTCCGGATACTTGAATTATTGGAATATCATCTCCAGGGAAATCATAACTATCAAGTAGTTCTCTAATTTCCATTTCAACGAGTTCAATGATTTCCTCATCATCTACCATGTCACATTTATTTAAAGCCACTACTAGAGCTGGAACTCCTACTTGTTTAGCTAAAAGGATATGTTCTTTAGTCTGGGCCATAGGACCATCAGTTGCTGCACAGACAAGAATAGCTCCGTCCATTTGAGCAGCCCCAGTAATCATATTTTTAACGTAATCAGCATGACCTGGACAGTCGACATGAGCATAATGCCTACCTTCAGTCTCATACTCTACGTGAGCTGTATTAATAGTAATGCCACGCTCTCTTTCTTCTGGAGCGCCATCAATGTCTCCATAGTTTTGAGCCTGAGCTTGACCTTTTTTAGCTAAAACATTTGTTATAGCTGCAGTTAATGTTGTTTTTCCATGATCAACATGGCCAATAGTACCTATGTTGACATGTGGTTTGTTTCTTTCGAACTTCTCGCGAGCCATTTGAATTAAGAATCGAGGGGTAAAGGATGTTTATTTTAGAAAAGAGATCAGGATTTACCCTGATTCTTGGAGATGATTGCTTCGGCAACATTACGAGGAACTTCCTCGTAGTTGGCGAACTCCATTGAAAAGATACCCCGACCTTGAGTCATTGATCGGAGCTGTGTTGCATAGCCAAACATTTCGGCTAGAGGCACTTTGGCCTGTACTTTAGACAACCCATCATCGACAGATTGTCCTTCAACTTGACCTCTCCTTGAGGAAAGATCTCCTATTACAGATCCAAGAAAATCGTCGGGGCTTTCGACCTCAACTTTCATCATAGGCTCTAATAAGACTGGGTTACATTTTTTCACCCCATCTTTAAAGGCCATTGAACCTGCAATTTTGAAGGCCATTTCAGAAGAGTCTACATCGTGGAATGAACCATCGACTAGTGTAACTTTTACATCAATCAATGGATAACCTGCTAAAACACCTGATTCGCAGGTCTCTTTCATACCACTTTCTGCAGGTCCAATATACTCCTTTGGCACTGATCCACCAACAATTTTGTTAACAAATTCAAACCCAGCTCCAGATTCGGCTGGTTCCATCTCAATAATTACATGCCCATATTGTCCTTTCCCTCCAGTTTGTCTTGCATATTTACCTTCACCTTTTGAACTAGATCTAATAGTCTCCCTATAAGAAACTTGAGGTGCACCTATATTTGCTTCTACTTTAAATTCTCTTAGCATTCTATCTACGAGAATTTCTAAATGAAGCTCTCCCATACCAGCAATAACTGTTTGGTTGGTTTCTTGATCTGTACTAACTCTAAATGTTGGATCTTCTTCAGATAGGGCTTGTAGAGCTTTGGAAAGCTTTTCCATATCCCCTTTTGTTTTAGGTTCTACCGCTACTGATATTACAGGTTCTGGAATAAATAAAGTTTCTAGAACAATCGGATCTTCAGTATTACACAACGTGTCTCCAGTTGTAGTATTTTTCAAACCTAAAACAGCACCGAGATCTCCTGCTCTTAATTCATCTACTTCTTCTCGTTCGTCTGCTTTTAGGATTACTAGGCGAGATATTCTTTCTTTTGCATCTTTGGTAGAGTTCATAACATAACTCCCTTTAGACAAGACTCCTGAATACATTCTTACAAAGGTTAATTTACCGTAAGGATCGGACATAACTTTAAAAGCAAGTGCACTAAAAGGAGCACTATCATCTGAAGGCCTTATATCTTCTTTTCCGTTGGGAAGGATACCTTGAATAGGTTTGACATCAACAGGAGCTGGTAAATAATCAACAACAGCATCTAATACAAGTTGCACACCTTTATTCTTAAATGCAGAGCCACAAAGCATTGGTACTAAACCATGCTTTAAAACTCCTTCTCTAATACCTTTCTTTAATTGTTCTTCTGATAATTCACCTTTCTCTAGAAAAACTTCTATGAGCTCCTCATCATTTTCAGCAATACTTTCCATTAATTTACTTCTCCATTCATCAGATAAAGCCTTCATATCATCTGGAATAGAAGCTTCTTCAATATCTGTTCCAAGATCATTCTTATAGAGATAAGCTTTATTTGATACTAAATCAATAATTCCTGATAGGTCTCCCTCAGCTCCAATAGGTAGTTGAATTGGAACAGCATTAGCTTTTAGACGATCCTTGATTTGATTATAGACCTTAAGAAAATCTGCAACCTTCGGCAATCATCGCAACTGATCCAAACCCATATTCCTCAGCACCTAATAGTGCCGCAATAACAACATCCCAGCCTGTCTTTAACCCTCCATCAGCTCTCAATAATACTCTTCCCCTTAGATTATT
>CACNYU010000055.1 GCA_902624785.1 uncultured Prochlorococcus sp. | reverse complement strand
AACATGGATAAAAGAATTGACAACTTTACAAGATGCAGTCCCTCCCTTCTCATTTGCAAAAGCAACTCAAATTATAAAAGAAGAATTAAATGGGAGATACGAAAATATTAACCAAATAGATTCTTTACCTATTGGTTCTGCATCGTTAGCTCAAGTTCATAAAGCGACTTTAAAAGGTGGGCAAGAAGTAGTTTTCAAAGTGCAAAGACCAAATCTAAAGACATCATTCAAAATTGATTTAGACATTATGCAACAAGTTGCATTCATATTGCAAAGAAATAAGAATTGGAGTAGAGGAAGAAATTGGGTAGCAATAGCTAAAGAATGTAGGAAAGTGCTCATGAAAGAATTAGATTTTAATTGTGAAGCTCAATATGCTGCAAGATTTAGGCAACAATTTCTTGATGATGAAAACATTCTTATCCCTGAGGTTATATGGGATATGAGTACTGAAAAAGTATTATGCTTAACCTATTTAAAAGGAATAAAAATTAGTAATATCAAAGATTTAAAAGATCAAAAATATAACTTGACAAAAATTGCAGAAGTTGGAGCGATTAGCTATCTCAAGCAATTAGTTAATTATGGTTTCTTTCATGCAGATCCTCATCCTGGTAATTTAGCCATCTCCTCTGAGGGCAAATTAATTTTCTATGATTTTGGAATGATGGGTAATATTACCAATAATTTACAAAAGAGAATAGGTTCTATGGTTAAATCAGCGGCTTTGAGAGATGCTTCATCACTAGTATCCCAACTTCAAGATGCGGGATTGATCTCTGAAGGGATTGATATTGGACCTATTCGAAGATTAGTTAGGTTAATGTTAAAAGAAGCATTAACACCTCCTTTTAGCCCTAATATTATTGATAAGCTCTCAGGAGATTTATATGAACTTGTTTATGAAACCCCTTTTCAACTTCCAGTGGATCTTATTTTTGTAATGAGGGCTTTATCAACATATGAAGGAGTTGGTAGGATGTTAGATCCTAGCTTTAATCTTGTATCAATTACAAAACCTTATTTAATTTCTATTATGTCTTCTAATAATCAAAGTCCGAATGATTTAATTAATCAGCTCGGTAGGCAAGTTGGTGAAATAAGCTCAAAAGCTGTGGGGATACCAAAGAGGATTGATGACAATTTAGAAAGATTAGAACAAGGAGATTTACAACTTCAAGTAAGAATGGGAGAGTCTGATAGGCAGTTCAAAAATATGTTTACTGCTCAAAAATCACTAGGACATTCAATATTAATAGGAAGTCTAACTATTGCATCAGCCTTATTAGTTTCTAAAAACAACTCAAATCTTGCAATTTTACCTATTATGTTTGGTGCTCCAATAACTTTAGATTGGATTAATTGTCAATTAAAGATGAGAAAGGGTTCAAGATTAGAAAGATTAAAAAAATAAATTAGGAAGTTTTTGGACCTAAACCAAGTTTTCCGGCGAATTGACCTTGCTGACCAAGATCCTCTTCAATCTTCAATAGTCTGTTATATTTTGCTACCCGCTCACTTCTACTTAATGAGCCCGTTTTAATTTGGCCTGATCTTGTTGCCACAGATAAATCAGCAATAGTTGTGTCTTCAGTTTCTCCACTTCGATGACTAATAATACTTGTATATCCTGACCTTTTTGCTAAATCAATTGCTTCTAGTGTTTCAGTAAGGGTACCAATTTGATTAACTTTAATCAAAATTGAATTAGCGCAGTTCTCTTTGATACCTTTTTTCAATCGTTCGGTATTGGTAACAAATAGATCATCTCCTACAAGTTGTACTTTGCTTCCTATAGCTTTATTTAAATTTGACCAACCTTCCCAGTCATCCTCTGCTAATCCATCTTCTATTGAAACAATGGGATAATTAGAAACCAATTTTGATAAATGATCTATCATGCTATCACTATCTAAAGTTTTCCCCTCACATTTATAAGTACCATTACTAAAGAATTCTGTACTTGCTACATCTAAAGCCAAAGAGACATCCTTCCCTGGGACGTAACCAGCCTTTTCAATTGATTCAATCAATAAATCACCTGTTTCAGCACTAGAGTCTAAGCTAGGGGCAAACCCTCCTTCATCGCCAACTGCAGTAGACAAGCCTTTCAGACTAAGTAATTTTTTTAATGAATGAAATATTTCAGTTCCCATTCTTAAAGATTCACTAAATGTATCTGCACCATGTGGAACTAACATAAATTCTTGAAAATCTAGTTTATTGGGAGCATGTGCGCCACCATTTATTACATTCATCAATGGTACCGGCAGAAGCGTTGACAATGGATCACCTAAATATCTATATAAAGGTATCTCTAATGCGTTAGCAGCGGCATGAGCAGTAGCTAGACTTACTGCGAGTATAGAATTTGCACCAAGATTTGATTTATTAACTGTTCCATCTATTTCAATCATTAACTGATCAATACTTTTTTGATCTAAAGCAGATAAACCACATAGAGCAGGGGAAATAGTTTCATGAATCTTGTTTACAGAATGAAGTACACCTTTTCCCATATAGTTTGTACCACCGTCTCTTAATTCGTGTGCTTCATGAGCACCAGTACTGGCGCCACTAGGAACCATTGCCTTTCCGCTAATACCACATTCCAAGTAGACCTCTGCCTC
>CACNYU010000054.1 GCA_902624785.1 uncultured Prochlorococcus sp. | reverse complement strand
AATATTTTCATAAGTGAACATTACCTTCCTTGGAACTAGTTCAGGAGTCCCAACACTTACCAGAAATGTCTCTTCTCTAGCTCTTAAGCTTTCACAAAAAGCTGAGGTTTGGCTTTTTGACTGCGGAGAAGGGACTCAACATCAATTAATTAAAAGTACAATAAAATCCTCTCAAATCAGAAAAATATTTATCACACATATGCATGGTGATCACATTTATGGTTTACCAGGTTTATTAGCAACATTAGGTCTCTCAGGAAATAGTAAAGGTATCGATATCTATGGCCCTTCAAATCTCAAAAATTTTATTTCTTCTGCTTTAAAAAACAGTTACTGTAAAATATCTTTTCCTCTGAAATTTTTTGAAGTTGAAAATTCTGCAGAAACAAATACCAACTTATTTGAGGATGAACTTATGACAGTTAAATGTGCATCTCTTAATCATAGGCTACCCGCTTATGGATATCGAGTTGATGAGAAAGATAAACCAGGTCAATTTAATCTTGAAAAAGCCAAAAAATTAAATATTCCATCAGGGCCAATTTACGGGAAATTACATTCTGGTCAGAGAGTTGAATTAGAGGATGGAAGAATTTTTAATGGGAGTGATTTCTGTGGCGATCCCAAAAAAGGTGAGAGTTTTGTTTACTGCACAGATACAATTTTTAGTAATAGGGCTATCGAACTATCAAAAAATGTTGATTTATTAGTTCATGAGTCAACTTTTTCAGAAAAAGATGAAGAGATGGCAATTGAAAAGTTACATTCAACAACTACGATGGCTGCAAAAACCGCTTTATTATCAAATGCAAAAAAATTAGTACTCACGCATCTAAGTCCAAGATACACTCCTAAAAGTTCAGTTAAGCCAAGAGATCTTCTTAATGAAGCCAAACAAATATTTCCTAATACATATCTGGCGAAAGACTTTTTAACTACAAAAATTAGATGAACTGCAACAGTTCGTTAGAAGAAGTCTCTTATATGACCAACCCATGAAATAATAGTCTTATGGTTTTATTAAATTGATTAAGTTCGAAAATGTTTTCAATTATTGCTTTCCTTAAAAAGTCTTACACTAGACTATTAATTTTTCTCCCATTAGTAGTTGGATTACTTATAAGTCCTATAACTGCAAATGCCCTTTACCCAAGCGATCCTTCATCTGTAGATGTTTTAAAAGAGGATTACCGCGGAAAAGATCTTCAAAATACTGAATATGTGAAATATGATTTATCTAGTCAAGATCTTTCTGAAGTAAATTTACAGGGTGCTTACATGAGTGTAACGACTGCAAAAAACTCAAGCTTTAAGGGTGCGAATATGAAGGATTTAATTGCATATGCCACCAGATTTGATAATGCTGATCTTTCTGATGCTGATTTAACAAATGGTGAGCTTATGAAAAGTGTTTTTGACGGGGCGGCAATTGAAGGTACAGATTTTACAAACGCTAACTTAGATTTATCTCAAAGAAAAGCACTTTGTTCAAGGGCCTCTGGGACAAACTCAAAAACTGGGATTGATACATTTGACAGCCTAGAATGTGCTGGTATAAAAGGCTATACACCTCCTAAGCCAAAAGCCTAATTAAGTATTAAATATTTGTGGGCAACACATTACCAGGTTCTCTCGAACCTGGTTTTTTACTGTACCACCATTCTTGTAATTCATTTGAGAATTTTTCTGCAAATAAAGTAATTACTGTTTGAAAAGGTTTTGACCCTGGTTCTAAAATCTCTACAGAATAAGAGGGGCATTTTCTCGAAGCGATATCTGCTACAAATCTTGCACCTATGCGGATCCAATAAGGCTCTTTACTTCTCCAAGCTATCCTACAACAAGGCCAAGGTAACTCTTCTCTATCATAGAGCCTGCAACATGGCCCTATTATTTTATAACTATATTGTCCTCCTAAACTAGAATGAATTGAACCATATTCAAAAAATTTTGAACTTCTCATTTATTTTTTAAAACATACTATGAATAGAGAATGACAGAAATAAATTTTTTTACAACAATAAAGAAGTAATATTTTATAAAAAAGACAAATTAATAAAGTTCTTCCTCAGCATTAGTAATAATTGTCAGATCAGATGTTGGATAAGCGACACACGGGAGGAAATAACCCTTTTCTAATTGTTTCTCATCTAAAAAACTTTGATCAGGTTGAGCAACTTTTCCGCAAGAGATTTTACCTACACATGTAGAGCATGCTCCTGTTCTGCATGAATATGGAAAATCTATTCCTTGATCCTCTGCAGCATCTAAAATATATTCATCATCAGGCACCTCTATAGTAGAATTAACACCTTCACTTATGATTGTTACTTTGTAGGTTGCCATAAAAATTAAAAAGATTTATCAATTAAATTAATACTTTTTTAATTGAGTAATTGAGATGGTTAACTCATTAAGACTTAGTATGCATTAATGCTACAGCGTTGAATTAAAAAACTTCACTTTTTGATGAGTTTGAATGATTTAATGCAAATCCAATCTTTTTTTGATAATACATTATCTATTTTGAAATGATACAAATTTAATAATTTGATAATTTCTTTTCGTTGAGACTCTAAAATCCCACTAAGTATTAAAGAACCTTGAGGATTTAAAACTTCATGAAAATGGGGAATTAATGGTTTAATTACCG
>CACNYU010000053.1 GCA_902624785.1 uncultured Prochlorococcus sp. | reverse complement strand
TTTCAATACAAATTGCAAATCTATCTCTAAATTTTGGTTTTACATTATCGTAGGCAATTCCTATAGGCACTATATTTATTGGTTCACCTTTTTTTCTAGCAAGCTTAGCTAATCTAAAAAGTCCTTGTTTCAGATTTAACTTTTTATCATTTCTGATAATTTTTCCTTCTGGGAAAATAACTAATTGATTTTTTGAAAAGATAAGTTCTACTGCATATCGAAGAGAGAATAAAGATGGAGATTCTTGATTTATTGAAAAGCATCCCAACCTTTTTAAAAACCAACCCTGAATACCTCTCATCTCAGGAGTGGTTACCATAAATCTACAATCTTTATTGGTAACTCTCCTTCCAATTGCGAAAGTCAGAATCAAACCATCCCATCTAGATCTATGAGTAGGAGCTATTATCAAGGGTCCATTTACTAAGTTTAAAAATTCCTTACCCTCAATTATTTTTTTACTAAAAAAAAACCTAAGAACAATATCTTGTGTAAGCCACATAGCAAAAACTGCTAAAAAAGGCTGAATTCCGTATGTATTAGCGTCTTTGTTTCCTTTCAAAACTATTATTATTATTATTAAGTATTTATAATAAAATTAAACCTTTATAAAAATATATAGGTTATTATTGGGCAGTTAAAACATCGTCTAATCAAAAGATTATAAGAATTTATTGTTATGCCATCTTTAGGAGTGAATATTGATCATATAGCCAATGTTAGAGAAGCTAGAAAAACTATTGAGCCAGACCCTGTTCAATTCGCTTTCTTAGCAGAACTAGGAGGTGCCGATTCAATTACAGTCCATTTGCGTGAGGACAGAAGGCATATTCAAGATAGAGATTTATTTTTATTAAAAGAAACAATTAAAACAAAACTTAATTTGGAAATGGCTGCAACCTCTGAGATGTTAAAAATAGCGAAAGACGTTATGCCAGACTACATAACTTTAGTTCCGGAAAAGAGAAATGAAGTTACAACTGAAGGAGGATTAAATTTAATCTCAAATAAAGATTTTTATATGAAATATGTCAAAAATCTGAAAGAATCTAATATCATAGTTAGTGCATTTATTGATCCTATCAAATCTCAAATAGATTGTGCAAAATCAACTGGATTTGAATGTATTGAATTACATACTGGAACGTATGCAAATTCAACACAGAATAATAAATTTGAACAGTTACAAAAGATTAAAGAAGCTACGTATTACGCATCTGATTTAGGTCTTTTAGTAAATGCTGGACATGGTCTAAATTATCAAAATGTTATGGAAATTGCATCAATAGCCAATATAAATGAACTTAATATTGGTCATAGTATAGTTGCAAGAGCCCTTGCTGTTGGGCTGGAAAAATCAGTTAGAGAAATGAAAACACTTATTTCAATAAAATAGCCAAAATGACAACCTATTATTTCATTGCAGCGAGCAAAAAGTTCCTTACAGAGGAAGAACCACTTGAAGAGATTCTTAAAGAGAGAAGAAGAAATTATAAGGAGAATAATAAAAAGATAGATTTTTGGCTCTTAATAAGGCCATTATTCCTAAAATGTTCTGCATTAAAGGATTACTATAATAAAATCCCCAAGCCACAAGCTGCTGTAATATCAACTGACAAGAAATTCATAACTTTTTTAAAACTTCGTTGTGAGTTTGTGGCGAATGGAGAACTGGAATTGCCAAATGCCGAAATATCTGATCCATTAGCAGTTGAAGAACAAGATATTTAAGGTAATTGCTTAATATTTACAAAACCAACAAAATTGAGTTAATTGGTGAAGTATTAGCAAAAGAATTATTAATAAATCCACCATTTATAACTGAGAATTTAAAGATTTCTATTCAAAATTACTTTTTAGGTAAGTGGATTAAAGATCAAATAACCTTGAGAAATGATATAAGTGCTCTATATGAGTTTCAGACATTGGCAGAATATACAGAAGATTTAATAAGAAATATATATAAAGACCAAAAATTTAGTAGTTGGAGTTATGAATCGATCAAATGGAGCATAATTGAATCCTTCGAAGAGTTGGGAGAATACGAAGAATCTTGGCCACTAATCAATTGGATTAATAAGTTTATTACTAATAAAAAAATTCTAAATAGGGAGACCTATACTTTAATTTTAAGAATTACAAAAGTTTTTACAGATTATATTTTATACAGACCAGAGATGATTGAGAAATGGCATAATACAGATCTAAAAAACTTAAACTTATTTTCAGGATTAAATAAAGATCAGCATTGGCAACCTATTCTTTTTAAATTAATAGAAAGAACCTTAAATAAGCCAATTTGTCTATTAATGAAAGATTTAATAAATGATATTAATAATCTTAAAAATAATTCAGAAATTACCATTCCCAAAAATATCTATATAGTTGCCTCAAATGAACTTTCTAAATTACAAATAACTTTTTATTCTAAGATATCGGAGCTCACAAATGTAACTATCTATTTATTATCTCCAGGATATGATCTTTGGAGTAGAATTAATATAGAAGCAGGTGCAATTTCTCTAAATAACTATAACAAAAATCAATATTTATTAAACGAT
Source organism: uncultured Prochlorococcus sp. (assembly GCA_902624785.1). GTDB lineage: Bacteria > Cyanobacteriota > Cyanobacteriia > PCC-6307 > Cyanobiaceae > Prochlorococcus_A. The sequence goes on along the minus strand of CACNYU010000053.1, from coordinate 143 downwards.
AGTATTGAATCAATTTTTTGTAAGTATATTGCTAATTTTGAGAAATTAATAGAAGAAATAATTTTCAATGAAGAAATTAAAGTAAATATTCAGTTACCCTTTATTGACCCAACTATTAACATTAAAAAAAATCATAAATCATT
>CACNYU010000052.1 GCA_902624785.1 uncultured Prochlorococcus sp. | reverse complement strand
AATAAAATCGGATAAATCTATATCAATATTATATTTATTAGCCTCCTTAAGAATTGTTTTATCATAAAAATATTTTGAGAGTAAATCATCATTCGAAATATCAGAAATAATCTTAATAATATTTTCTTCATTTAGTTTTTTATTGATTTCAACAATCCAATTAGATATCTTTTTAAATTTGTCTCTTGGATTGCCTGAGTAAATTCTACTTCGAAATCCCCTCTCTTCAATTAATTGTCCAAACTTTATTAAAAATTTAAATAATTTTTCACCAGTCTTGTTCCATTCTTCACAAAATTGATCCCAAGCTAATGCAATATATTCGACCAAGAATTTGTTTATATCTAATACATCTTTATATTGAAAATTATATTTACAAATATTCTCTTTATCAATCTCTCTTATAAGATTAATGAATAATTTTTTGTTTATAACATTAATTTCTTTATTATATTTTGTTGATATTTTTTTATTTTCTATAGATTTTATTATTTCTCTTTCAAGTTGGGAATATTCTTCAATCCATAATTCATTAACTATAGAAATATATAGTTCATCAATATTATTATTTAATGTAGAACCTAATTTAGTTGATAACTCAATACTATATTCATCAATTAACTTTTTGCATAGTCCATGAAAAGTGGTAATTGATAAATGATTAATATTATCTTTTATATTTTTAATATTTTCAATGATCTTATCCTTTTTATAATTATTTTGAATAAAACCATTACACCAATTTCTTAAACAGGTATCTACATCATTTGTTTTATTACTCATATACTTCTCAAAATTATCAATCCTTTCATTAATTTTTAAACTTAATTCATTGCATGTATTATTTGTAAAGCTTAATAATAAAATATTTTCAGGATTAATATTATTTTCAAAGATTATTCTTATTACTATATGAGATAATGTAAAACTTTTACCCGTTCCAGCACTTGCTTCTATTAATGATAAACCATCTTTTAATACTATATTATTAATATTCATAAATCATATTTTTACAATTTTTTTATATAAACTATAACTATTAAATTTTCTTATTAAGTATTCTTCCTCTATCTTAATCTTAATAGAAATTGTAAATGTTAATAAAATGCTAAGTATTAAATTATAAATTGTAAACGACTTTGCAAATAAACTAAATGAAATTACTAATAATGAGTAGTACATTGGGTGTCTTAAAATTCTATAAATTCCACTTCTAATTAATTTACAATTTTCTTTTGGTCTTGGCATAGGGGATAACGATTTACCTAAGTCTTTTGCTGATAGTATTATGAATATTAAAGCTAAAATAATCAAAAAGTTACTTATATAATTGATTATGAGAAATTCTCCATTGATCAGTTTTTGATTAAGTAAATCAACCTTTATAAGATGTAATACAATTATTATAAATTGACTGATTACTATTAAGAATTCCTTTATTGAAGAATTTTTTTTTGTATCAATATTAAGTATCATTTATAAAATGGATGTAATAAGTGGTTTATATAATTTTATTGATAAATCTTTGAAATATTTATTATTTAAGAAGAAATTAGGGTCTTTTTTATATCCATAGCATAATTGCATCTCTGGTTTATCTCTCTCTCCTAAATTAAAATTCTTATTTCCTCTCCATTCATCAATAAAAGCTTTTTCATGGTTTTTATTTTTCATTAGAGAGAATATAAATTTATAGCTGCTTTCAGGAGGCAATGGTAAGCAATGTTCAAGTGAATTATGATAAATATTTAAGTATTGATCAATTAATTTAATCGCATCAATCTTACATGGGGCTTTTAAGGTTTCCACATTGTAGAGATTGTTTTTTCTATATATAATTTGAGCTTTATTGATATCTTTATCTAATGATGCGATAAAAAGGAGTTTTATCCATATTTCTGATCTTTTTTTTAAATTTATATTTGAATGTATTAATTCAATTATTTTATTACCACATTTAAAATATTCAACTTTATTTGATTCTGATTTTTGATATTTTCTTTGAATATTATCCAAATCTCTAAAATTATAAATTAAACTTTGAATTAATTGATGGACTTCCAGTTCATTTAAATAAATACTATTTTTGGGTGAAATAATTCCATTTGAGATAATCTTTTCTTTAATATCTAAATTATTTAATTTAATTTTGTAGTCTTTATCCTCAATATCTATACTGCTTAAAAGATTATTAAGTAATTTATATTTCTCATAATTACTTATTTTCTCATCACTTGGATTATATATGAATTTCTCCTTTGGGAAAATATTCCTTTGTCTTAACCAGAATAGTTGGGGAGACTTAAGCCAATTAATTAATTCCGATAATTTATATTTTTTAGTTGCAAAATTTTTATTTTCAAATTTCAATGAACTTATTAATCCTTTATTGGAATCAAATGATCTACTACTTATCATTTTAGAGTTACTTGTATTAATCTCTATATCAGTTATTAAATTATCTTGGTGATTTATATCAATTTGTTTTTTTAATAAATTTATTAGTTTTCTAATAGGAGAAGATATTTCTAATGCATTATTCTCAAAATCATAATTCGACCACGTAATTATAAATTTTTCTCTACAAGATAATATTAATTCTAAAAATAAGTATTTTTCTTTATCTATTGAAGAAGGATCTCCAAATTTATATTCATTATTTAGTATATTTAAATTATCACTATCATCGGCTTTTGGATATATTATTTGATTCATCCCCATTAAAAAAATAATTTTATGAGGGAGAAGTCTTGAGTTTTCAATAGTACTAATTAAAACCTCATTTTTTCTTCTATCGAGATTATTTTTTGCATTATTTATA
>CACNYU010000051.1 GCA_902624785.1 uncultured Prochlorococcus sp. | reverse complement strand
ATTATTTAACTTAATGCTTTTTATCTTTTGCCCCTCTAGCAACAATTTAGAACCATCGCCTAAAATTAGTTTTAAAGTTGCCCCAGGAACAGGTAATAGATTTGGCCTTTGTAGGCATTTTGCAAGCATAGATGAGAATTCTTTCATTTTGACAGGTTGTGGAGATACAGCATTAATAATTCCAACATATTTTTTATCTTTCATTCCATTTACTATTATGTTGCACAAGTCCTCTATATGAATCCAACTCATCCATTGATTACCATCCCCAATAGGCCCACCTAATCCAACTTTAAAAATAGGTAACATCTTACCTAAAGCACCACCATTAACGCCTAGTACTATTCCAATCCGCAAAATTACTAATCTTGTAAAAAATGGTTTTTGAGAAGCAGCTTCTTCCCACTTTTTACATAAATTTGCCAGAAAATCCTGTCCACTAGGACTTGTCTCGTCAAATATCCTGTCTAAACTAGTTCCGTAAAATCCAATAGCAGATGCATTTAATATAACTTTGGGACTGATTTTATTTTTTTTAAGATTTTTCATTAAATATAAAGTAGTATTTATTCTGCTATTTTCAATCACTCGCTTTTGTTCTTCTGTCCATCTCTTGTCAGTGATAGGTTCTCCACTAAGATTGATAATTCCTTCACAACTTTTTAGTTGATTTATAAGATTAATATCATTCCAACTTGTCTCTTGAGCCAAATTTAATTTCAAAAATGATATCTTTTCAAAAGAAGTGATCTTTAACTTATTAATATTTTTTCTACTAACAATACATAATTCATGTCCTTCAGATATTAATTTTGGGATTAAACTCTTTCCAATAAAGCCAGTGCAACCTAACAATAAAATTCGCATTTTTTTTTTTTTTAATATTATTAAACCTTATATAATATTTTTATTTTCTGCAGATATTTTGAATAAATCCTCTGTTTTATTTTGTAAGAAGTATTTATTATTTCTAACTTAATAGATTATTATTAAATTTTGATCTTGAGTTTATGACAGAATCAATACAAAAAAAACCACTTAAAAAAGGAAGTTTAGTTGTCGTTGATAGAGAAAAATATAAAAATAGTGTGGAATCTTTGGCGAGTGATATCGAATTACCAAATTATGTATTTGAAGGGCCTGGCGAAATACTAGGTATTAAAGAGGATTATGCTCAAGTCAGATGGAGAAGACCCGTACCAGATGTTTGGTTTAAATTAGAACAGCTTCAAGAATATACCTCTGAGAATTGATTTTTAAAAAGAAATATTTCTTTTATTAATATTCATTTTTAATTGAATTCTTTTGGCTTCTTTCATCATTTGCTTCCCATCAAATAAATAATCGTCAACATATCCTTGTGTATATCGATCTAACTCATCTAAAGCATCTTGAACTTGTGAAAAACAATGATATAAATCTAAGCCAATAGATGAAATAGAGCTTGGAACTGCCTGAGATTTGAAAAGCGATGACGCTTTTTCAATTTTTTTCCTACTTTCAATTAAATATAAACTGAAAGCATCCATTAGTTCATCATCGTAAGGATCAGCTGAGAGCTTTTTAATTTCACCATTTAGAGGTTTTATTACTTGTGAGATGAATCTATTGATTGGAATATATATTTTTTTTATCCAATATTTAATATCTTGATCTTTATTTGAAGAATTATTTTTTTTATTTTTTAGCTGTGAAGACCAATTCGTATTCTTACTAACAGCATAACTTTCATCATTAATAAGTGATTGATCATAGATAGCTTTTTTATGAGGATCATTTAAAGTCTCCCATGCATGTTGCAAAGCAAGGAACTTTTCATTATCACCTCCGGTATCAGGATGATATTTTTTAGCTAACAAACGATATGCAGACTTTATTTCAATTTTGGTTGCATTATTCTTTAAACCTAATTGTTTATAAAAGTTTATAGTCATTAATTTAGTTATAGATATCCATCATTCCTAGCTTGAATAGATGTGTTTGAGTCAAACATTGCAGTAGATAAATATCTTTCTCCAAAGCTTGGCAAGATTACGATAATTCTCTTATTTATAAATTCTTTTCTTTTCCCTATTCTTATTGTCGCCGCAAGTGCTGCACCACTACTGATCCCTGATAATAATCCTTCTGTCTTGGCTAATACTCTTCCAAAATAAAATGCTTCTTCATCTTGGATTGTCAATACTTCATCAATTAAATCTTTTTTTAATACCTTTGGAATAAAACCTGCTCCTATACCTTGAATTTGATGAGGGCCTGGACTTTTCCCAGATATGACTGCACTTTTTTCGGGTTCAACAGCAAAGATCTTACATTTTGGATTTACTTCTTTGAGATAACTAGCACAACCTGTAACAGTTCCACCTGTCCCTACTCCAGTTACTAGACCATCTACATTATGTTTAGATTGTTCCCATATTTCCTTGGCTGTAGTTTTTGCGTGAATTTCAGGATTTGCAAGATTTTCAAATTGATTGAATTGAAAACTATTATTTATATTTTTGGCTAATTCTTTTGCTAAGTTTAGAGCCCCTTCCATCCCTTCATAACCTGGTGTTAATCTTAATTCAGCTCCATATGCTCTTAACATTGATCTCCTCTCGATACTCATTGTATCTGGCATAGTTAGTATTAATTTGTACCCTTTAGCAGCTGAGACCATAGCTAGAGCAATTCCAGTATTTCCGCTAGTGGCTTCTATTAAAGTTGTCTTACCAGGAGCTATAAGACCTTTATCTTCTGCTGATAAAATCATTGAGCATGCAATTCTATCCTTAACAGATGCGGAAGGATTAAAACTTTCTAATTTAGCAATTATTTCCGCGTTACATTTATATTCTTTTCTAATCCTATT
>CACNYU010000050.1 GCA_902624785.1 uncultured Prochlorococcus sp. | reverse complement strand
ATTTTAATTTAGTTAACTTCCAATTAGGCCATGTTTTTTCCCTATTTATTAAAAATTGCTCTATATTTTTAGTAGGTAATGCATGTACTTCGGTAAAGTTAATTACTTGAGCACAAAACAAGCAAATCAGGCATAACAAAAAATTTCTCATGTCAAATCCATTAATAAGATCTGAAGATCATTTTGTTTTGTTAGAACCTGATAAGAAAGAGAAAATCGTTTCAAGAGAAGAAGCTATAAAATGGTTAGGTGATTGGTTTAAAAAGATTGATATTACAACAATAAATCAAAATGAAAATTTTGAAAAGGAAGAAACTTTATCAAAATTTCTTGAAGATACCTGTGAACTAGAGATTAATAGTGGTTATGTTATAAAATGGTTTGCTGTAAGAATTGATCCAGATTAAGAAGCTATACTTTTATGTAATTCACAAATGATTTTTTCAGTAACTTGCTCGATATTTTCATCTTGAACTTTAATTCTTAAATCTGCTTGTTCATATAAACATTTCCTCGATTTAAAAATCTCGGTATAAGTATCCTCTATATCTCTTCCCTTTAGCAAAGGTCTATTATTAATATCATTTTTCAGTCTTTCGATCGCATATTTTTTCTCAAGATCAATCCATATTATAATACCTTGCCTCAAGATACCCCAATTCTCGTTTTTTGTTATGACTCCACCACCAGTTGAAACTACAAGTGAAGGATATTTAATAATTTCTTGGAGGAATTGTGTCTCATATATTCTAAATTTCTTTTCCCCATCTTCTTCAAAGATTTTTGAAATCGATTTTTTAGCTACTTTTTCAATTAATAAATCTAAATCAATAAATTTATATTTAAGTAGCTGAGCTAGTTTTGGCGCTGTTTTTGACTTTCCACAACCCATCATACCTATTAAAAATATACTTCTGCCTTTTAAAAGATTAGTAATGTTATTGATAAAAGTTTCTTCCATAAAGACAAATTTGTATTTGAGACCTTAAAATAGTAATAATACAGTTAAAGATGGCACTAAATCATTCCAATCATAAACATGGGGAAGGACGTGAATGCGTTATTACTCGTCGTGCCTGCTTTAGTTCTAGTCATCGCTATTGGCTTCCAGAAAAAAGTCCTGAAGAAAATTTTGCTCTCTTTGGAAAATGTAGTTTTTCCCCAGGACATGGTCATAATTATGAGCTGATTGTATCAATGGGAGGTGAACTAGATCCATACGGGATGGTTTTAAATCTTTCTGATGTCAAACATTCTATTAAAGATAAAGTAACTGGACCATTAGATTTCCGTTTTCTAAATGAAGTTTGGCCAGAATTTGATATATCTAATGATGCAGGAATACTCCCGACAACGGAAGCTCTTGTTAGTATTATTTGGAATCGTTTAAAAAATGATTTACCATTAATATCACTAAGGCTATACGAAAGCCCTAGCCTTTGGGCAGATTATCATGGAAAAAAAATGGAAGCTTTATTAACAGTTCAGACTCATTTTAATGCAGCACATAGATTAGCTAAAGATGAGATTTCTCTTGGAGAAAATAAAAAAATCTACGGAAAATGTGCAAGAATTAACGGCCATGGACACAATTATTTCCTTGATGTAACTGTTCGAGGAGATATAGATCCAAGGACTGGAATGATATGTGACTTACCTTCACTTCAAAATATTATTGATGATCTAATTGTTGAGCAACTTGATCATACATTTTTAAATAAAGACATTGAGTATTTTAAGACTTGTGTACCTACCTGTGAAAACATCGCCTTATACATTTCTGATATATTATCCAATCCTATAAAAAACATAGGAGCAAATCTGCATAAAGTTAGACTTCAAGAAAGTCCAAACAACGCCGCAGAAATTTATGTTGAACAAAGTTTAAGTAATTCTTTACAAGTTAATCTTAAAAATAGTCTTGTTACTCAAGCTTGAAAAGACCTGAAATAATACTCGTTATCGCTAGTAGCTTAGATGGCAGAATTGCTTTACCTCAAGGAGGTGAAGCACATCTTGGGAGCGAATATGATAAAAAATTACTAAATAAATCTCTTGCAAAAGTTGATGCAACTTTGTTTGGTTCTGGAACATTAAAGGCTCATCAAAGTACTTTCTTAATCAGAAAAAAGCAATTTTTAAAAAATAAAAAAAAAATATCAGTTAATCAACCAATATCTATTATTGCTGGAAATAGTGAAAACTTCTCCAAAAGTTGGAGGTATTTCAATCAACCTATAAGAAGATGGTTAATAAGCTCAAATAGAAATATAAAAGATTCAAACATTAATTTTGATAAAATACTGTTTTATGAAAATTCATGGCTTTTTACATTAAATATTTTAAAAAAGGAGGGTATAAACAGAATCGCCTTGTTAGGAGGGGCTAAGTTAATAGAATCTTTCTTTAAAGAAGATCTGATAGATCAAATAAAAATAACTATTTGTCCAAAAGTTATTGGAGGCCAATACACATGGATCCCTTTTAAAGAAAAAAATGAAATTTTTAATTTTGAAAATAGATGGAAAATTAAAATGACTAAAGTATTAAAAACAAGCGAATTCTTCATTCATTACACAAAAAAGATCAATTAAAAATAATTACTCATGATTAATGAAAAATATAATATAGAAATTAAATTAAGGATTCAAGATGTTGAAAAGGATGTTTGGAATAATCTTGCAGAAAGATTAGATAACCCTTTTTATGAATGGGAATGGCTTTTAAATCTTGAGACTTCAAAAAGTGTGTCTCAAAAAACAGGATGGCAACCATTATATTTTCTCCTTTATCTTGATAAAGAATTATATGGAATAGCTCCTCTTTTTTTGAAGAATCATAGTTATGGCGAATTTATT
>CACNYU010000049.1 GCA_902624785.1 uncultured Prochlorococcus sp. | reverse complement strand
AGAAATATTTCTCTATCAGATTATTTTGCTTTAAGCTCTTCCCTTGAAGGAAAGTTACAAAATTGGGATTTAAAAATTACTAAAGAATTAAACTCTTTTGATTTAGACAAGTTTGCAAATTCAGTTAGAACTAGAGCAGAGTTAAGTAAAGAAATTAATTTGTTTAAAAATCCCTTTGTTAGCAGAATTTTTGGAGCATACAGAGAGCGTATTTGGAATGGTTCTATAGGAGAATCAGAAATTTATAATGCATTTGGTTGGCAATTAGATCAAACAAAATCTTGGAATACTGATTCAATAGAAAATAATCAGACTATTACTTTTGGTTTTGGAAAATATAAAGCTCAGGAATTAAATTCTTCTTATTTTGCTGAAAGCTATAAAGGAAGTTTTAGTTATCAATTAAATCAAAGATTACCAATTTATGAAAAAAAGAATAATTCTGTTTATATTGATAAGTCATTTAAATATATTCCAGAACCAATTAAACAAGGAGTTTTTATAAAATCAAAAATTTCTGTGAACTATAATGATTATAAAGATGATATTTCTCAAAAATATTTAGGAGTTGGTTTAGGTCCAGAATTTATATCAGGCAAATTCAAAAAAGATTTTTTTGATTACACCCGACTAAGTATCATTCCATTTTATAAATTTAAAAGTGGTAGAAGTATCTTTAAATTCGATCAAGTATCAGAGAATTTTACAGTTGATTTAAACTTTGATCAACATCTAATTGGTCCATTGTTAATTGAAACTAAAGCCACATTAAATCTAGACAAAGATTCAGATGATTATGGGGAGTTTATTTATTCAAGAATTGGAATGAACTTAAAAAGAAGATCATATAGTTTTGGAATTTTTTACCATCCACATGATCAAGCTGGAGGAATTAATTTCACTTTAAATGGCTTTAAGTAATTAATTATTTATTTAAATTTATATAGGGCAAATCATCCATTTTACTTTCTATAAGCTTAATGTTACTTAGAAGAGTTGATGTGGCGTCCCATTCCCCTGATAAGAACATATTCTTAGAAGATTCTTTTATCTCCAAAATGTGTTCTGTTGATCCATCAATAGCTATGACATTTTTAATATCAATTTTAAAAAATAAATTCTCTATTTCTGCTTTAGCCTGCAAAGATTTAAGATCTTTCTTTGCCAAAGTAAAACAAGGTATACCAATAGCTATGCAATTACTATAGAAAATTTCTGCAAAACTTTCTCCAATAATTGCTTTTATTCCCCATCGCATTAGTGCTTGAGGAGCATGTTCTCTACTTGAACCACATCCGAAATTACTATTAACAAGCAGTATTGCAGCATTTTGATTGGACTTTAAATCGAATGGATGTTTACCCATTAAATCTTTTCTATCATCTTCAAAAACAGCATCTCCTAAAGATTCAAAGTCTACACATTTCAGAAATCTTGCAGGAATTATTCTATCTGTATCTATATCATCTCCCACTAATGAAAGGCATTTTCCGTAAATTTCCATGATTTTCCCTTGAGGGGGTTGAAATTTTTCTTTCATTTTTTAATGAATTCTCTAACATCACTGACTTTCCCCTCTATTGCCGCCGCCGCAACCATAGCAGGACTCATTAATAGAGTTCTCCCACTAGGAGATCCTTGCCTACCCTTGAAATTTCTATTACTTGAACTAGCACTTACCTGATTGCCTGTTAATTTATCGGGATTCATTGCTAAACACATTGAACAACCTGGCTCTCTCCATTGAAAACCTGCCTCCTTAAATATCTTATCAAGTCCCTCTTCAATAGCTGCCTTAGCAACTTTCTCAGATCCTGGGACGACAAAAGCTTTAACATTTGGTGATACCTTATGATTCTGTATTATTTCTGCAGCAACTCTTAAGTCGCTAATTCTTCCATTTGTGCAACTTCCGATAAAACAAACATCTATAGGAGTATTTTTAATTGCTTGCCCAGGGTTTAATCCCATGTATTCATACGCCTCTCCTGCTATAAATTGATCATCTGCATTAAGCTCGTTTAATTCTGGAATTTTCTGAGTCACTCCTATACTTTGACCAGGTGTTATACCCCATGTAACTGTAGGTTCTACTTTTGAGGCGTCAATTGTAACTACATCATCATAAATAGCATTTTTTTTCGCTTGCCAATGATTCCCACCATTTAACTGCTTTATTCCAATTCTCGTTCTTAGGTGCGAACTGTCTCTCTTTTATATAATTAAAAGTAATTTTGTCTGGATTAATATAACCACATCTAGCTCCTCCTTCAATCGACATATTACAAATAGTCATTCGCTCCTCCATTGATAGGAAATCGATTGCAGGCCCTGAAAATTCATAAGCATAACCTACACCAGCTTTAACGCCAAGTTTATTGATTATGTGAAGTACTAAATCCTTAGCAAATACTCCATCTGATAAGTTATTCTTGCACCATATTTGTCTGACTTTTAATTTATTCATTGCGAGTGTTTGACTTGCTAGAACATCTCTAACTTGACTCGTCCCAATCCCAAATGCAATTGATCCAAAAGCTCCATGAGTAGAAGTGTGTGAGTCTCCGCAGGCAATTGTCATGCCAGGCTGAGTAAGCCCAAGTTCTGGAGCTACAACATGTACGATCCCTTGACTACCACTTCCGATATTAAAAAATTTTATATTATGTTTTTTACAATTTTTTTCAAGGGCCTCAATCATTTGCTCAGCTAAATTATCCTTGAATGGCCTACTTTGATTATCTGTTGGAACAATATGATCGACTGTCGCTATTGTCCTAGAGGGAAATTTAACTTTTAAATTTTTGTCCTTCAGTGCACCAAAAGCCTGTGGGCTTGTAACTTCATGAATAAGATGTAGGCCAATAAAAACTTGGGATGATCCTCCTGGAAGATCTGCAACTTTGTGCAAATCCCAAACTTTATCAAATAGGGTGTTTTGACTCACCGATTACAAATTATTACTTATTAGATAAT
>CACNYU010000048.1 GCA_902624785.1 uncultured Prochlorococcus sp. | reverse complement strand
AAAACTATTAAAGTCTTTGACTTTATCTAAGGAATTATCCTTTATTTATACTGCTTTCTTTCTAGGCATTTGAAATGATTTTTTCTAATTTATTTTTAACCTAACATTCAAATATTTAACTAACTTTTGTATAAGTTTTACGAGAAACAATAATTTAAGTGAAGTTTTTATTTACTTAGACTTACTGATAAAACAGATATGGGACGACAGAATTAGAACCTGCGAACTAGTACGGCCTAGTACTACCAAGCGCTAAGATAAAAATCTTTGAGATTTGTAAATCTTCTGTTGTTTTGAGCAATTTTTTTTTAATATTTTTATTAAATGTTTTTTTATTAAATTGAAATCATTAAAAACATATAAATCCAATAATTCGTTTGGATTTTCATTGATTGAATTAATTATAGTTATAGCCGTTCTATCAATTTTGGCAATTTTAGGTGGACCTTATTTTTTAAGAGTACTCAATATGGCTAGACTTGCGGCTGCAAAAATGGTTCTAAGTGAAAACTATACAGGTTGTGTCAACAATTCTAATAAATCACCAAATGCTCCTATTATCCCAGGCATAACTTTTCAGTCAACAAATTGTTCAAGCTTGATGTCCGCAACAATTGATGAAAAATGTACAATATCATTAGATATGTCAAATGGAAATAAAACTGGCTGGGCTGAATCTTTTGATTCATGCCAATCATTAAATACAACAGCCCAGAAATACAATAATTATGATTTCGTGGTTAAGAACGCTGCAATTAATAATGAATGTTCAGATTATGTGATCTTAGAGGCTTCAAGCTGGGATGAAGCTCAGCAAAAATCACAAACTTTAGGTGGGAATTTGGTAACCATTAATAACAAGGATGAATATTCCTGGTTGCAAAAAAAAGTCTGGGGAAATAATGAATTACTTAATTTGTCGGGGGATAATTCTGACGAAAGTACTTATTACTTTACTGGTTTAAACGATGTTGCTAAAGAAGGTGAATATGTATGGGCAAGTGGTGAAACCTCGGATTTTAATAATAATGAAGATTTAATACATCGGCAAAACTGGTTAGCTCAGCAGCATATGGCAAATTCAAAAGATTATTTTGTTATTGGAGGAACCAATGACAAAGGGTTTACTGACTATGTCCAGGATGACTATCGTCCGGATCTATATAATGGTTTAAGTGGGCATCTGACATGGGTTGATAATGATAGTAGTTGGCTCAAAAATAACGGAAATCCTAGACATTTTGGGTTAGCAGAAATTCCTTCATGTAAATAAATAAAAAATTTTTTACTCATTTGAGGACAATATGATGGAACGTTTTTTGAGGGTTAAATATTATAAGCTGAAACTTAGTGCAATATACAATAACTTAATCGGGGAGATATGATTCGAACCTACGACCTAGCACCTCCAAAGCACTAAATAGATCAAGAACAACACTAGGTATTCAATCGATTGCAAATCATTTTGTTAATTATATCTTTTTATTGTTGATAATAATTCTTTTAGACTCCATCATTACTGGCATTTAATTTGTAATAAATCTAAATTTTCTATCTTCATAAACAGCTTGTACTAAAGTCTCCTCATTTATCGCATCTTGTTTTAATCCAATTTATAAAATATATTTTTTAAGTTTTTTATCTAGTAGTCCAGATGCACCAATTAAAGAAATAAAACCAAAAAGGAAGCCAACAACACACCAACCTGCATAACTATATCCTTTTTAGTCTGCTATGGAAACAAAAAAGAATGCTGATATTATCCAAACAATAAGTAGTAAAAAAAAACATAAAAGAGAGGTGCTTACCCTCAAATTTAGGTCAGCTGTCAATAATCGGCGGAAGCAGTTTTTTTCATTTATATTTCTGCGGCTTAAGTCATTTTCTAGATTAAATGTTCAACAAGATCTGGAGTAAACCTAAAATATTCATAAATGAAAATAGGGAATTTCTTCAACTTGTTTTGGAGAATAATCACAAATACCAAATTGCATGCATTCCATTTGTTCATTAGTTAGTTCGCTTTTAAATTTAAATAGATCAAGCCAACTATCGATAAATTTTTGCATTTTATTTTTAAAAGTACTTCCGCAAGACATAATTAACCTCCCTAAATATAGTATTTATAGATATTTTAAAAATGAACCGGGATATAAGGATCTGTTTTTAGTGAGTCGCCATAGTAACTTTCTGCTGACTTAATCAATAGCCAATAAAGTAAATTAACAAAGGATCTCTGCATAAGGATCTCCGTAGCTAATTCTATTTAAATCAATTTCTAATACTAGAACAACGGATAAAATACTTAATTTTATCTACTACTTCTCTAATATTTGTATAAATTTCTTTTTTCATACATAACATCCTTTTGCTTTTCTCTCGAGTTGATTAATTAATTTGTCTAACCAAAGTGTGTTGTCGATCTTCTTTGTATTTTTGAAGTATTTTATTTTGTAAGTACTACTCATGAAGTTAAACCTCAATCAGTGGAACTAAATTAGTTTCAATGATTTAACTTTCCTAGAGCAAAAATACTCTTTTTGAATAAAGTGAAATATTAATTGAAAAATATTAAGAGAGGCTATCGAGCATATTAAGGGAGAACCTTCTGGAATTGTTGATATTTAATTAAAAATTCGTTTATAAACAATATAGAAAAGTTTTTAAAATGATTAATTATATATATCTCATTAGCTATTTTAAGTTTTCTAGTTGAATATAAGAGATTTACAAGAAAGAAGAGAAAGTTTCACGCTCCACCAACTCATCAACTACCTTCATAAAAGATTAAAAATAATCATTTTTTTTGATTATGAAAAATTTAAAGGGTAATCAATATTTTTGGGTTCTAAATGTTTTGTATAACAATCTGTTGTGCAGTCGACTCCTTCACTATTGATACTACAAGATGTTATACATTCAAAAAAACTTTCCAAAGCATATGTATCTTTAATATTTGAATAAATGTCTTTTTTCATTTTTAAACCTATACTTTGAAGCTTATTTAGCAAATATTTAATTATGAAGTCAAATTTTGGGTAAAGTACCTAGTCTTTGTTTTTGGAATAATGCCACACTATAGAAATAATGGTCCAATAGTGTTAGTAGAAAAGTTATTACTAAAGTTATATTTTTATTCTATGGATTATCGGTTTTCACGATTCGGTTTTGAAGTGTAAACCGAAGTTCGGTGTATTTGCCCTATATAATTATTCGGTTTGTAACATTACAAACATTGCTTATTCATATAAAGATGGAAATGTACTAATTCAGAGGTAAACAATGTATTCAATGTTTGATCTATTCTTTGATACTCCTGCATATAGACCCGTATATGTAATCTCTGATAGTGAGATGAAGGAGTTACAAAGAACACAAAATCAAGGTGAACTTGAGGAAATTCGTCATCAAAAGAAAAGACTTGAAGAAGCATACAAAGCTCAAGTTAAACATCTTGATGAAAGAGAAAAAGAGTTAAGAACTGAACTAAAAGCTTTTGAACCCGCTAAGAAAAAAGTTTAGATTTTGATTTTTTTTATCGAAAAGAGGGTTTATCCCTCTTTTTTTTATGACAGTAAAAAATATTTACCACCACATACCGAGATTTAAATTTTTTGGTTCTGTATTACATGCAAGCTCACACTCG
>CACNYU010000047.1 GCA_902624785.1 uncultured Prochlorococcus sp. | reverse complement strand
ATTTATTTGCTACTTGAAAATGATTATTTAATTTATCAGGTTTCATTTTATCAAGATTTCTAGTTAACATTGAAAGTCTATATTGTTTACTAAAGTAAGTTCTATTATCACTAATAAATTTCCAAAATAAACCATCCCATACTATACACCAACTATCATTTTTATAATTTGACATCTTTTTAATATAATTTGAACCAGAGATATAAGGTTTTGTAGAAAAAATACCTCCATCGCTAAATTGACTCATCCCATAAACATTTGGGACCATTACCCAATCATAGGAATCAATAAACATTTCCATAAACCATTTATACACTTCATCAGGATGAATACGACATAAAAGCATAAAATTTCCTAGAACCATTAATCTCTCTATATGATGACAATATCCAAATTTCAAAATATTTTTTATTACATTATCAACAGGCTCTATTCCAGTAGTTCCATCATAAAAAGAATTAGGAATTTTTTTGTTTTCAAAATTCCAGAAATTACTAGTTCTCATTTTCACACCATACTTTTCATATATAAGATTTATAAATTCTCGCCAACCTATTATTTGTCTTATAAAGCCCTCAAATGAATTCAAAGGAATATTATTTTTTTTACTGTAATAAATAGCTTTATCAATAACCTCTTTGGGCGTTAATAATCCAACATTTAATAATAATGATAGAAGGCTATGCCATAAAAAAATTTCATTCTTACAAATAGAATCTTCATAATCACCAAAAAGAAAAAATCTTTCCTTCAAAAAATCATCCAACCATTCTCTAGCTTCTTTAAAGTTTGTTGGATAAAAAAAATATTGACTTGAGCCTAAAAATTTAATATCACTTTGCAAAATTAAATTTTCAGACTCCGAGACTATTTTACTTTTAGATAATTTATTGATATTTGGAATTTCTATATCTTTTGGAATTTTTTTTCTGTTTAATTCATCAAAACTCCACTTCCCACCAAAAGGTGATCCATCATCATTAATTAATATATTTTGGCTTCGCCTTTGATCCTCATAAAATCTTCCCATTAATGGTTTTTTAGAATTATTTTTAAACTTATTAATTATTTTATTTTCTGTAAGAAACATGGGGGATTCAATATAATTTAGTCGCAACTTTTTTTCTTGAGCAAATCTATTTAATCTTCTTTTAATTAAATAATCATGGGGTTCAATGACATTGATTATTTGGTGATTTTGTTTTAAATATTTTATTAAATAATCCTTGGTTGAAAAGTTTATTTGATTCGCTGCATAAATAACTTTATAACCACTTTGTTCCAAATATTCTTTATAAGAATGCATACTAGCTTTTAAAAAAATTATCTTATTGATATGATTTCTAAATTGATAATATTTATCATTACCCCAAAACAAGGAATCTTCAATCATTAAAATTTCACATTTATATTTAAAGAGAGGGCTCAATTCAAATAATTGATTAGGGAATAATATAGAAATTTGCTTCATTTTTTCGATTTCCTTTTCCTACACCTATTTGAACAATATTTAACATCATCCCAACAATTATTCCATTTTTTTCTCCAGTCAAATGATCTATTGCAAACAGGACAAATTTTATTTGGTAAATTTTTCACAACTTAAATTTTTCTTTTATGAGTTGACTTAAATCTAGAAGAATCTTTTAAATACATATGTTTCGTATTTCTACCATTAACTCTCTCTCTCCAAACTTTAAAGGATTTTCTCTTTAGATGTTTTCTCATAATTTTTATTGCATCTTTTTCTTTTAATCCAAATTGAAACTCTATAGATTCAAATGGAGTTCTATCTTCCCAGCACATTTCTATAATTCTATCGATATCTTTAATATCCATTTTTATTATTGAATATTGCATTTGGATTCACATATTTTTTCTAAATTATCTCTACCTGTTAGTTTCAATCTATACTTGGCCCAATATTTATATAAAAATCTTACAAAATCAGAGATTATTGGCAATTTTGTTGGGAAATAAATCCAACCAAGTCCTACTAGTTCATATGAATAAGCTAAAACATCTACTCCAAAAATAATTTCTCCATTGTCAAGTATTCCGTGAAGGTTTGCCATTGCCTGTATGAAGGAAATATTCTTAAAATTTTCAGGAATATAATTATCATTAATATCAACAAATTCTATAAATTTTTTGGTATCTTTTGTTTTGAGAAAGTTTGTTTCTTTAAGACAAAGAGGACAGCCTCCATCATATAAAAATGTTAATTTGTAATTCATATTTTTATTTAAATATAAAAAGAATGTGAAAAGATCGTGGATAGTTTTTTAATTAATCCTTATTGAACCTCAAGTTAAATCTAAAAGTTTTTATCTTTTTCAAAATAAGCTTTATAAAGCTTTAATAATGTTTCCTTTTATTTAAAAAAAAATTCTATTAACTTATAAATACTAACCATTGATTAAGGGATACATCAATGGTTTAACAATTAATCATCTAAAAGATGCACACCCTCTCCAATATCTGGTTTAAAATCACAATACTTTTCAAAAACAATACCTACTTTCCTCATACATTCTCCTAATTCATCATTAAATTTGTTCCAATTTTCGGTATTTTTGTCAGGTAGTGACCAACCCTGATTTTCAACCATACTTGTGATGACTGTGTAGTCCCATTCAATGTAAGCCATATATATTTAGTATTGATTTAATTAATTAAGTATAGAACACTATAATAACCAAAACTAAAAAAATATTTTTTATTTTTATATTTTATTCAAAGTCATTTTTTATGATACGAAGAACTTTTAGAGAATATAATATTTTTAAATACTAAAATTAATAAATGTCAGTTTTGCCTAGAAGATTTCAAAGAATAAAAAATATTTTAAATTCTAGGATGGAAGATTTAACTATTCTTATAGAAGGTGTTAATAAACCACATAATCTTTCTGCATTAATTAGAACATGTGACGCAGCTGGAGTATTTCAAGCTAATTTTATTTGTAATCATAGTAAAGTAAAAACATTTAACAGCACTGCTCAAGGGAGTCAAAAATGGGTGAAATTAAGAAACTATGAAACCTATTTGGAAGCAATAAATGCATTGAGAAAGGAAGGATTCAGTTTATATGGTACATCTTTAAATGAAAATTCTATTGATTATCGAGATTTAGATTTTACAAAAAATACTTGTTTTGTACTAGGTGCTGAAAAGTGGGGGTTAAGCAAAGAATTAAATGAACAGGTTGATGAATCAATTTATATCCCGATGAATGGAATGGTTCAATCCCTTAATGTTTCAGTAGCTGGCGCTATTCTACTTTTCGAGGCAATACGACAAAGAAAAAATAAGAATTTAATACCCACTGAAGGAGAGGGGTTAAATCAGGAGGAATATAAAAAAACTTTATTTGAATGGACTTATCCAGAACTTATTGATTCTTATCAAAAATCAAATAAAGTTTATCCTTGTCTTAATAAATATGGAGAAATTAACAAATAAAATAATTTTATTTATTTACTAAAACTTTCTTCTAAATCCTCTCCAATGAAAGATAATGCTAAAACGAGAAAAAACATAGCAAAGCCTGGATACAAGGCCGTCCACCAAATCCCAGTTGGTAATGCTGTGAGAGCCAAGTTTAAATCACTACCCCACTCTGGTACGTTAGCTGGGACTCCTAATCCTAAAAAGCCTAAACTCCCTAGAACAAGAACTGAATCTGCTGCATTCAATGTTAATAAGACA
>CACNYU010000046.1 GCA_902624785.1 uncultured Prochlorococcus sp. | reverse complement strand
CCCACTAAATTCATGAGGATATGAATCCAATCTTCTTGTATCAATTCCAACTTTACAGAAAATTTCATGTACAGATTTTTTTATTTCGCAATCTGAAGTAAGAGGTTTATGGGTCTTTAATAGCTCATATAAATGAGCTTCAACAGTCATGAGTGGATTTAATTTATTAATTGAGTCTTGATATATGTAACCAAAATTTTTCCTTCTAAAAGTTTGTAATTGTTCATTATTCATAACTTTACAATTTTCACCCATAACAAATATCTCTCCAGAACAAATTGAATTTTTAGGCAACATATTAATAATTGATTTTGCCAATGTCGTTTTACCACAACCTGAAGGCCCTATTAATGCTAAATGGTCTCCTTTATTTACTTCTAACTGTAAATTTCTCAAAACTGGGCTTTGACTAGAACTGTATGTAACAGTTAAATTATTGATTTCTAAAATTTTGCTGAAATTTATATTCATAATTTTGTAGCAAATTTAACCAGTAATAAATAAAATGAATTAAAAGCAAATAGAAATGTTTGAAGCCAAGACAAATTCAAACAAAAAAAAGGAACAAATTGTTTCAAATACTATTTTGCCTGAAAATAAAAGTTTTGAAAATCATCAATCAAAATATCAAATAAAATTGCCGCAATGGCTTAGAGATAGCTTAATAAATTCTGAAAATAAAAATAATATTGATACTAAAAATTCTGTATTAATAGCTGACGCATTTAAGTTGGCATTTAAAGCTCATGAAGGACAATTAAGAGCGAGCGGCGAACCATATATAATTCATCCTGTTGCAGTAGCGGATCTTCTAAAAGAAATTGGTGCTAGCCCATCAGTAATAGCCGCAGGACTTTTACATGATGTGGTAGAGGATACTTGTATTCCTTTAACTGAGATTGAAAATAATTTTGGATTAGAAGTAAAAATACTTGTAGAAGGTGTGACCAAGCTTGGAGGAATTCACTTTACAAATAGAACAGAAGCTCAAGCTGAAAATCTTAGAAAAATGTTTTTAGCAATGGCTAGAGATATAAGGGTAGTTTTAGTAAAACTAGCTGATCGATTACATAATATGAGAACTATTGAATGGCTTAGTGAAGAAAGAAAAAAAAGAATTGCTAGAGAAACCAGAGAAATTTATGCTCCATTAGCAAATAGATTAGGAATTAATAGATTTAAATGGGAATTAGAAGATCTAGCTTTTAAATTTCTTGAACCCGAAAAATATGAAAGTTTGAAAGAGCAAATTTCAATCAAAAGAAGTGATAGGGAACAAAGGTTGAATAATACATTAAATCTTATAAAAGATAAACTAAAAGCTGCTGGATTAGATCAATTTGAGATTAGTGGGAGGCCAAAGCATTTATATGGAATTTGGAGCAAAATGGAGAGACAGCAAAAACAATTTAATGAAATTTATGATGTCGCTGCACTAAGAATAATTGTGTCAAATACAGATTGCTGTTATAGAGCGTTAGCAGTAGTTCATGATACTTTTAAACCTATACCAGGCAGATTCAAAGACTATATAGGTCTTCCGAAACCTAATGGATATCAATCTTTACATACATCTGTCATTGGTAGATATAGACCAGTTGAAATCCAAATTAGAACAACTGAGATGCATCAAGTCGCTGAATTTGGTATTGCTGCACATTGGAAGTATAAAGAGGGCGGTTCTCCTGCACTAGCAGAAGCTGAAAAATTTAATTGGTTCAGACAACTATTAGAATGGCAACAAGAAGGGAACGAAAAAGATCATAATGATTACTTAGCATCAATTAAAGCAGATCTTTTTGATGAAGAGGTTTTTGTAATCACCCCAAAAGGTGATGTTGTTAGCCTAAGAAAAGGTTCTACTGCAATCGATTTTGCTTATAGAATACATTCTGAAATTGGTAATCATTGCAATGGCATAAGAATAAATGAAAAGTTATCACCAATATCTACCATTCTAAAAAATGGTGATTTTGTTGAAATAATTACAAGTAATAATTCTAATCCAAGTCTAGATTGGTTAAATTTTGCAGTCACACCAACCGCCAAAAATCGTATAAGACAATGGTATAAAAAAAGTCATCGAGAAGAGACTATCAAGCGAGGGAGAGACTTATTAGAAAAAGAAATTGGAAAGAATGGGTTTGAATCACTCATGAACAGTGAAGAAATGAATAATGTTGCTCAAAGATGCAATTTAAAGAATACTGAAGACCTATTGGCATCTCTAGGATATGGAGGAACGACTCTTCAGCAAGTCCTAAATAAATTTAGAGAGGAAATAAATATAAAAAATATTAAAGATAAAAATGAAACTGACAATGAAATAGCTCAAAATATAAAAGATCTAAATAACATAACCAAAAATCATTCAAAAGTAGCAAATAAATCTCCAATATCTGGCATTGAAGGCTTAGATTATCGCATTGGCAAATGTTGCAGCCCTCTCCCAGGAGAAGAAATTGTGGGAGCAGTATCTTTAGGTAACCATGGTATTACTATTCATAGAAGAGATTGTGAAAATGTTAATCCAATTCCAATAGAAAGAAGATTACCAGTAGGATGGAATCAAACTAATAAAATTAATAATAATAAATTTCCAATTCAATTAAGAATAGAAGTTATTGATAGAGTCGGGGTATTAAAGGATATTTTGATGCGTTTATCTGATAAAGGAATAAATGTAAGTGATGCGAGTGTTAAGACCGCATTCAATAAACCAGCAATTATTAATTTATGTGTAGAACTTGAAAGCTATAGTCAACTAAACAAAACAATTGATCAAATAAAGTCAATGGCTGATGTTATTGAAATTGCGAGAGTAGAATTAACATAGTAAAAATTGATTAAATCAAAATAATTAGAAAATTTATTAGAGATTTACTTTTTTATAATTTTTACCAGATAATAAGTTAAGGTGCCACTTATCAAACCCAAAAGCAATCCAATAACACTAGAACCAAGTATTAATCTTGAAATTACAAACCACCCTTGTTGCCAAAATTCTTCTTTTATAAGACTTGGTTGAATTATTATATTTTTATCATCCTGTAAAAGAAAAGAACCTATCTTATAGTTTAAAAAATATAAAGGAATATAGGTAAAAGGATTACTTACCCATGTTCCAATTGCGGCTAAAGCTAAGTTACCTTTTATAATTCTCGCAATTAATATTCCCAATAAGGTTTGGAAGCCAAAGAATGGGAAACAGCCACTGAAGACTCCTGCTGCAGTCCCTTTTGCTTTAAAATATGGTGTGCCATCTTGCTGCCAAATTAATGATAGAATTTTTTTACTGAAAAATTCTTTAATTAAATTCATTCTGAAAATTCTATAAGCAGAAATTCTTTTTATCTTACATAATTATTTTTTACGCAGTGAGAAATGAGTTCAATAATACCTTTAGATGACACAATAGCGGCGATAGCTTCAGCAATTACTTTAGGTAAAGGAGGAATTGCAGTTATAAGAGTATCAGGTCCAGATGCTATAAATGCATGTCAGAGAATTGTTCAAACGAAATCAAAAAAAGCTTGGGAAGCAAATAGAGTTTTTCATGGTTATGCAAAAGATCTTGAAAATGAGAAATTAATTGATGAAATTTTAATATTAGTAATGCGATCTCCAAATAGCTTTACAGGTGAAGATATTGTTGAGATTCATTGTCATGGTGGGATTATTGTAGTTCATAGAATATTAGACATTCTTTTAAAAAGCTCGCAGGTCAGATTAGCTAATCCAGGAGAATTTAGTCAAAGAGCTTTTTTAAATGGAAAAATTGATTTAACTCAAGCCGAATCAATTAATAAATTAATTAATTCTAATAATATTAGAGCCGCAGAAATTGCATTTAAAGGAATACAAGGAGAATTAAATAATCAAATAAATCTTATTAAAAACTCTCTTATTGATCAATTAGCGGAAATTGAGGCGAGAGTAGATTTTGAAGA
>CACNYU010000045.1 GCA_902624785.1 uncultured Prochlorococcus sp. | reverse complement strand
CGGCCTATACAGAATCATTAGATGAGACTTCAAATCTAGTTCCAACAACAGCAAGTTCATCATGTGAAGATTCCTGGGCTGGGACTTCGTATACAGGAAAAGCAAGTTTTGCAAGTGATGGAGACCCTTCTACAAAATGGACTTGTAACGGCTCAGGCAAAGTAGACTTCGAGCTGGATAGTAATGAAGTTATTAAATCAATAAATGTTGGCTTTACTGGGAGCACAACAAATGGCAATTATGTGAAAATTTATATTGATGACAAATTAGTTGCCGAAGGTACCCAGACTGCAAACGATAAAACATGGCTAATACAACCCACAGAGGGGAAAAAGATTACATACGAGACACTGCTAACAGAGCCACACGTTGTTGATGGAAATGGAACGACTCAGAATACAACTTGGAGTGAAATTGGAGAATTATCAGTTAATGGTTCTTCTTTTGGCTGTACAAATAAAAATTCTTGTTTTAATAATCTGAATGATAAAAATATTGAGTGATTATTTATAAAGCCAAAAAATGGACAAATTATGGACAAATATTGCTTAAATTGTCAGGACAAACTACGAATAACTAAGCAATAAATAAGTTATAGCTTGAAAACCTAGTGCCTTACTAACCCTGTCAAGTGCTTTGGGAGCACTAGGTCGCAGGTTCGAATCCTGTCGCCCCGATCAGTTATAGCAATGGATTATAAATATTTGATCTTTTCTCAAAATGAGAAAGGGTAGCTCTAGGGGTAGCTTAGCTTATGTACTTTCTATATACTTGTGCCTTGTGGGTCCGGTGCAAGTAGTAAGCGTTTCATTTAAAAAGAGTTTTAGTTCTTTTAGCTTTTTTATATTTGCTTTCATCTAAACAATAGTATTTACCGTCGTCATATGACTGCTTCGCTTCAACATACTGATTAAATGATTTCATGATTTCTTTAAATTAGGATTTTTTGCACAACTTAATTCATGCTTTTCTATGTATGTATATGGACGCCAGTGACCTTGCGGTGCTAACAGTCCACAATACTTACATACCTTGCTTCTCTCTTCATTTGACATAATGATACGCTCCTTTCTTGGATTTGCTTTTTTATGAAAGTACTGTCATTAAAAAAAAGGGCTGTTATACCTTCTAATTTAGATCATCTGTCAATAATTAAGCCACAGATCTTTGTCTTGCAAGTTTGAAGGGATTAGTTGTTGTTAATCCTTTTAATGCATATCCAATTACAGAGAAGGATAAGGATAATATTTTTTGGTATTACGTAGCCTTGAAGAAAAAAAGATGATGAAAAATGGTGAAATTCAAGACTGGATAATATAATTATATTGATCAATTATGGTAAATTAATCCCTGATAATATTCCATAAGATAATCGAATGATTTCAGGTTTAACTTGAAGTTTTAGAAATTATAAAAATTGAATTATCTTTATTTAATTAAAAGCTTTTTCAATTGATTCGCAGTCTATGGAGCAGGCATTACTTCCAAAACCATTTAAATCATAGCAAGCACCGCCAAAACTATAACCGCAGCCATCTTGGAGTCCATCTCCTCCATTTTCGTCCATCCATTCTTGAAAAAGTTCTATATTAAATTTATATTTATCTCCTTCTTTATCCATCCAATCTTTTATTATTTCTTTTGGACCTTTCAGTATGAAACTTGCTGAAATATATTTAAATACAGGTATCTTTGTTCCACCCTCCGTTTCTTCAACATAAGGAAATGCCGCTGATAGGTTTTTTACACCTACACATTCAAAACCCTCATCTTCAAAAGGGGAAATATTTTCAATAATAAATTCAGCTTCTAAATTCTGATTTACTAAATTTGATGCTTCTTTTTCATTACCATTTTCAATGAATTTTATAAGATCTTCATAGTAATCTAGTTCTGTTATTGTTTCGATATCTTCCTCTTCAACAGGGAAGCCACCCTCAAGATATCCATCAACTTTAAATTTAATAGTGTCCATTTTTGAAAAATTTTAAATTGATTATAGTTCTTCAATTCTTTTCTTGAAATCAATTTGTCTTATCTAGTTTTGGTTTGATCTTTGTCAGATGTAAGGTGGATATTTATAATTTGCGAACCATCTTGGAATCTTCTATCTAGTCGAACTTTATCTCTTTCTCCTTTTCTAATTTGCAGTTATTATTCCCAATCAAATCTCTTAAAGAAATTCTCAAGGCTTCCACCAAATCTTCTATATTTGACTTAATCGGCATAGAGCACTTAGTAGCTAGAGGGGTAGCTAAGGGGGTAGCTTAGCGTATGTAATTACTATATAGGAGTATGTACTTTATGCAATATTGAGACTCAAACTCGTTCTTATGACTATGCTATAGTCTAGTTATTGGAAGCGTTCTCAAGATAATCTTATTAAATTTGTAAAGTGCTTTGGGAGCACTAGGTCGCAGGTTCGAATCCTGTCGCCCCGACTCTTAAAAACCAAGTTACAGACAGGTTTCCCAGCCTGTCTTTTTTTTGGATGAATTTTGACCGCAATGCTCTGCGGTCACATTGCGGTCAAATTTCAATATGCATTTCAACTTATAATGGGATTAAACCTTTAAAAGATTCAGATGGGTTTTAAGTCTAATTTCATTTTTTTTATTTTTATAACGTTTTTTAGCCCTCTTGCTTATTCAGCTTATTTAAAAGTTGAAGATGATCTAATGTTAGATATTAAAAAAATATCAATAATTGAAAGCTCTTTAACTGAAACTCCAAATATTATTGGCATTTCTGAAAGATCTTATCTCCAAATAAGATGCGAGGGTGAAAAAGTAGAATCTTATATTTCAACTCCTACTTATAATGCATCGAATAATAATGTAGGGCTTCGTTGGAATAGTGATAAACCTGTTTATAAGAGATGGAACGAGTCAACATCAGGTACTGCATTTTTTGCACCTAATCCGAGAGTGTTCATTTCCAAGATATTAGAGAGTGATACTTTGGTTTTCCAATGGGAACCCTATCAAAAACAAAAACAGGCAACAAAATTCAATTTAGGTGACTTAAAAGAAAAAATTAAAGAAGCATCAGAAAAAGGTTGCAAAATTAATCTTGACTAAAATTCAACTTTCTTTAATCTTCTTTCTGCAAGATCTTTATAAAAACTATCATCTTCATTAGCTTCTTCAATTATTTTATTAAGCCAAACTCTTGTTTCATTCCAATATCTGTTCTTCCAATAGGATTGAGCGATTTGGTATCTGAAAGCTTGCAATGATGATGCATTAGGATGCTCCTCTTCAAAAGATTTGAAAGTGCTAAGGAGTATAGGCATATACTTCCCAAAATTTCCTCTTATTCCATAAGTTGACCCATACTGACCAATGTCCTTCCAACCAAGAATAGTTTTTAATTTCTTTTTATAGGCGATTCTGGAAGCGTTCGTTTTGGGATACTCCAAAATTACTTTGTCGTACCATTTAATTGAGGATTCTACGCTTGGAATCCAACTTGAATCGATTGAAAAAACTCTCTTCTTGCCTTCGCTCCAAAAATCACCATTTTTTATATAAGATGCTGCAATTGCATTATTAATTTTTTCTTCTGAACTTTTGCCTACAATTTGAGCCAATTCCTTAATGTTATCTTTTACTTCTCCAGCTTCTGGAGATTCTGGATATTTTGCGACTAGTTCTTCCCAAGTCTTAAGTGCATTACTTATATTATTTTCTTCAAAAGATACCGTTCCCAATTTGTAGTAAGCTGTAGCCTCTTTTTCTTTTGATCCAGATGAAACTATTATTTTTATGAGTTCTTTCTTTGCTTCAGAAGCTAAATTATTATCTAGTAAAAGATCAGCTTTTCTAATTGATCCTGAATCTTTTGTTCCGCAACCTACAAGCAAAGTTGATAAAACGGATGCAAAAAAAATGATTTTTTTCATATTTTTCTATAGAGGATATTTAAAAAAGTAAATAACTTAAAAAGGGTTAATTTAATTTAGGTTCTATTTTTCTTTTGTATTAAATTTTTTATAATTGTTTAAATAAATTTTTGATTAATTTGAAATTGCGGTCAAATTACGATCAAATATTGCTTAATTTGTCAGGAAAAACTTCGCAGAACCAAGCAAAAAGTCATATATAGCTT
>CACNYU010000044.1 GCA_902624785.1 uncultured Prochlorococcus sp. | reverse complement strand
TCCTAAAAATTTAAAATTATTATTCTTATGCACCTCAGTGAATTCTTTTTTGACTCTATGAATAGCAACTTCAAATAATTGAGATGATATACTTTTGACAATATTGTTATCTGAGATATTTATTATTTTAGGTTTAAAGTTTGAATCTAATATAAATTCTCCTTCAATAGATTTTTCATTCTCTATAAAAATACATTTACCACTATATCCATTAAAAGTATTAGGCCATGTATATCTATTATTATAAGCTTCTTTAAAAATCTCTTTACAATTAATTTTTGATGAAATCATTTACGTAGAAAATAAGAAAATTAAAAGGCAAAAAAAAACCTCTCATAGAGAGGTTTTAGATAAAAACTTTTGATTAATTAGCCGTTTTGAGAAATTTTTGCATTTTCCATATTGTCAAATGCTTGACCAATCTTTTTAAAGTCAAAACCCATCGCTCTTAATGCATGCCATAGGTGACCTTGCAAGAAGAAGAAACCAAGATAAAAATGTACATTAGCTAACCAAGCTCTAGAGCTATAAGCCCCTTCTCCTAAATCAACTGTATCAGTAAAATATGGAGCAAATTGGAATTCTAATTTAAGAGGTGCTCCGTAAAGATCCTCAGCATAAATAGTAGTATTTGAAGCACACCAGAAAGCTGCTACAAAAGCACAGAACGAAACCCCAACTACAGAATAAGAAAGAATAGCTTCTCCTCCGAGCAAACCTTTACCTTTGAATTCAGTATATTCACCAAATTGCTTAGTAGCAATATGGAAAGCTCCTCCAATAATCTCTAGGAAAGCGAGAAAAGCATGTCCGCCCATAATATCTTCTAAACTGTCAATCTTTAGGAAATCAAATTGATGATTCCAAATAGCCGCGATATCAAGATTATAGATAACCTGCCTTGTTGAACCAATAGCTGGGTCATAGATTCCATGAATACGAGCCCATTCAACAAACATTATCGCTCCAAGACCAAGGAAGATTAAATGATGACCAAGAATAAATGTTAATTTATCTGGATCATCCCACTCAAAATCAAATTTCTGAGGTTTACTTCCTTCGGGATAATCTCCCAAATCACCTTCAAATTTATTTGAGTGTAATAAACCACCTGCTCCAAGAACTGCAGAGAAGATTAAATGCAATGTTGCTATCACGGTAATACCATATGTTTCGGTGATAACTCCATTTTCAACTCCCCCAATTCCAATACCAGCAAGGTGTGGTAAGCAAATTAAATTTTGCGATCCCATTGGAATAGTGGCGTCATATCGTGCCAACTCAAAAAGAGCAAAAGCACCCGCCCAAAACATCATTAATCCAGCATGGGCTGCATGAGCGGCAATAAATTTGCCAGATCTGCCTACAACGCCAGAATTTCCTGCGTACCAATCATAGGTAACATCAGATTTTCCGTAACTTTGTAACACGTGAAATGAAAATAAATAAGTAAATTGAATCTATTGCCAAACTTAGATAATTTGAATCATTCTTTACAATTTTTAGTAAGAAGTAAAGAAAGGTTCAAAATTAACTATCAAAAGCTACAAAAAAACTTCAAAATATCTTCAAAGGGATATCCCTATAAAGTTATTTTGAAGCTTTGTAAATATTTAAAAGGATTTAACCCAAAGAAGGGATTTCTCCTTTAAGTTGTGAGGCCCAAGATTCTAAACGAGAATCTGTTAGATCTGATTCACTATCTTCATCGAGGGGCAGTCCACAGAAACTTTCACCAATAATACTTTTAGATTCTTCGAAAGTGTAAGAGGACTTATCAACATATCCAACCATATCAGCACCTGCCTTCTGGAAGTAACTATGCAATTCTTCCATAGCATCGCAGTAATTTTCTGTATAAGTAGAAGAATCTCCAAGACCGAAAATTGCAACCTTTTTGCCTGATAAACTTAGATCACCAATATCTTCTAATATTGAATCCCAAGCAGTACCTGATCTTTCTTCATCTGCACCAGTATTCCATGTTGGGATGCCACAAATAATTCCATCAAGGCTTTCTAGCTCTGAAAGATCATCTACATCTGAAACATCTTTAGGTGACTCAGCAGATGAAATGAAATTGTGAAGACGATCTGCAACGTCTTCTGTTTTTCCAGTTGTAGTAGCGTAGTAAATTCCTACAGTCATAACTTCAAATTGATTACTTTAAAATAATAAAATAAAAAAGATTGAATTTAATCTTTTAGAAACTCTTTTTATGTAAAATTTTATACTTATTTATGTATAGGATATTTTAAAGAGCATAAATTTACCTGTATTTGTAAATTACATGACAAACATAGAATTAAAAAATCTATTAACTGATTTAATTGATGAATTTCATTTTAAGAATTTAAAAACTAACAAACTAATTATTTTTGTAGGTTTGTTAGGAGATTTTGATAGTTTTGAATATGCTATAAATCTAAGCAAATTTATTATTTCTTCTAAAACTAATAATTTGGACATTTTTTTTATAGCTATAGGCAATGAAAAAGGAAAAGAGAAATTTTGTAAATACACTGGCTTTCCAGAAAGCAATCTTAAAGTAGTTAATAACAATCAATTACATAATATTGTAGGAGCTTCCCAAGGTTTAAACATTGGATTGGGAGGTTGGATTAATATGACCCTAATGCTTATGGGAATTGGCTCTTCAAAAACGCTTAAAGAAGTTGTTAGAGGGTATATAGGAGATAAAGAGGCGAATCAAATTTACAATGATTTCGATCAAATAAATTTGTTTAATTTTTTCAAATTCTCAGGAAAATTATTCGAAAAACCGTTTGGAAAAGGCTATTTAAGACCATTTGAGTTGGCTACCTTTAGATTAAATAATATGATTGAGATATTTAAAAACTGGAAAGATTATATGATTGATACTAAATACTTACCACAAAGATCTTGTACTTTTATTATCGATCAAAATAATAATGTTATTTATAAATATTTTTCCAAAGATATACTTAATTACTCTAAAGACATGAAATCGCCTCTAGATTTTTTAAATAAATACTTATAAAAATGTTTACTTTTAATATTGAGTTTTTTGGATATTTTGCCGCGATATTAACAACTTTAGCCTTCTTACCACAACTAATAAAAACTCTAAAAACGAAAAAGGCAGAAGATGTTTCATTAATAACATTAATAATGTTTTTAACAGGTGTACTATCTTGGATTATTTATGGATATAAAATCTCATCCACTCCAATTCTAAGTGCAAATATTATTACCTTTATATTGAATCTACTTATTTTAATTTTTAAAATAAATTTCTCAAAAAATTGATTCATATTATATTATTGATAAGCACATTTGTATAAATTTTTTTCTACAAAGTCAAAGATATAAATTATTATTGGTTAAAAGTTAATCTAAAATTTTTTGAAAACGACAAAATGCTGGGTTTGGTTCAGAGGAAATTTAAACGGTAATGGCTATTGGAAGGAAGGTTTTACTTGTACCTTTGATGAAAAACCAGGGATTTTGATTGAAAGCCCAGCTTATGTTACTTGTAGAGTTCCAAATTGGAGAGTTATAACTTCCGAACCGGAGGACTTTTCAAAAAGTCCTTCAATTCCCGAAAATGCCATTTGGAAAATAATTTAATATTTCTAAATTTTATTATTTAACCTCTCTCCTTATATAGTTAAAATCTAATCTTATATTATTAAGCCTATTTACAAATTATTTGTTGATATCATTCCATTTTTAATAATAGGATTTTTTATTGGAAAAGTTAAACCTTTAGCCTCTGAAAAAATATCTATAAGTTTGATAAAATATGGTATCCCCATCAGTGTTATGGGACTACTATTAAAGGCTGGAATAAACTTTGATTTAATTAATTCAGCCTTATTGGCTTTTGTTACGATTAGCTTTTTTATATTTTTTATTAATTACATATCGATATTTAAAAAATTATTTCCAAATTATTCATTACAATTAGCCGGTTTAATAGGCAATACATCTTTTTTAGGTATCCCAATAGCTATTGCGGTTTTACCAACAGATACTATCAATTATACAATTGGCTTTGATTTAGGGACAACTATATTTTCGTGGATATTTGGTCCATATTTTTTACAGCAAAAATATAATAATTACTCATT
>CACNYU010000043.1 GCA_902624785.1 uncultured Prochlorococcus sp. | reverse complement strand
ATATTTTATTTGATATGGATGATTTTCCAACACCAGTTTTACCGTAAACACCAATTCGTATTATTTTCTCCTTAAGCCTAAATAATTGTTGATTAAAAGTAATAATTTGATTATTTAAAATACTTTTCTCACGATTTGTAAGTTCTGTAGATTTCCACCAGTTTTCGAAAAGTAAATAACTTTCATCTAATTTTAATTGATTCTTATTCATTTCTTCCACCACCCGGCTAATACAGAAAGTATCGCTTCGGCTCCAATTAATCCCACAAAACCACCAAATTCATCTACTACTACTTTTACTCCTTTATTATCATTGTCAAATGTATTCAATAGTTTATCAATTTTTATCATTTCAGGAATATACTCTACAGGCTCACATAATTCAGTAATTAAGGCAGATTTATTTTTCCTAATAATTGCTGTAAGTAATTTTTCTCTTTTTGCAATACCCTGTATCTTATCAACTTTATCTCCAAGAACGACCCACCAAGGAGAACTATTTGAAACTATTAATTCAGATATATTTTCAAGTGTTTCGCAACCATTGATGCTTGGCGCTGAAACTCTTGGTATCATAAGATCTTTAGCTTTTAGATCGTTAAGCTGGAAAACTTTTGAAATCATTGCTGCTTCATCAGCTTCTATTAAACCTTTTTGTGATCCAATTTTTGCCATTTGTCTAATATCTTCTTCATCAGTTGATATTTCATTTTCTGCAGTTATAACAGGAAATAATTTCTCAATTAGAGTTAAAAAAGGTCTCATAAGACTATTTAGCATCCTTAAGATGGGTACCGATAAAATTGCGATCTGCAAAGAGAATCTTGTACCAATTGCTTTAGGCACCACTTCTCCAATTAAAACTACAATTACATAAAAACCTATTGAGAAGAGAGTCAGACCTAAGCGATTATTTATTAATAAAGCTCCATAAAAACCTAAAATAAGACTTCCAATAATATTAAAAGCATTATTTGTTATTGTTATTACTGTTAAGGTTCTTCCTAAATGTTTTCTCAGTTTTAATAATTGATTGGCTGATCCTTTCGTTTTTTGCTTTGCTGCTAATTCGAAAATTCTCATTGAATTCACAGCTAAGAATGCTGCTTCAGCCCCAGAGCAACAAGCTGAACCAATCAAAATTATAAATATAAGTATGACTAGAATGAGAACGTTAGGTTCCATTAACTTGGGGCAAATTTAATGTTTACAATTCATTCTTCCATTTTTTATCAAAACACGCCAACATAATAAAATATGAATCAATTAGATAATCAAATTTTCCAAGAAAGGCGAAAAACTTTTTTATCAAAACTTGATGGTAAAGCAGCAATAATTCCTGGTGCAAAGCTTGTACAACATCATGCTGATTGTGAATATCCCTTCAGGCAAGAAAGTAATTTCTGGTATTTAACTGGTTTTGATGAGCCAGATGCGATAGCTTTATTTTTATCACATAAACCTATTGGAGAAAAATATATATTATTTGTCCAACCGAAAAATAAAGAAAGTGAAGTGTGGAACGGTTTTCGATGGGGTATGAATGGAGCAGAAAAGGTATTTAAAGCAGATAAATCGCACTCTATAGACGAATTTGAGAAAGAGTTGCCACATTACCTAATTGGGGCAGATGAAATAGTGTTTTCTGTTGGTAAATATCCGGAAATTGAATCTATAGTATTAAATCTTTGGGCAAAGCAAATTGATAATTATTCAAGAATAGGAAGAGCACCCCTAGCAATTCAACCTTTAGGAATGTATTTAAATCAAATGAGAATGATTAAAAGTCATTATGAGATAGAAAGGATGAGAGAGGCCGCCCTAATCTCTGCAGAAGCCCATGAATTAGTTAGGCATAACATTAAGCATAAAAAGAACGAGAGGCAGATCCAGGGGCTTCTAGAGGGCTTCTTCCTTGATAAAGGTACAAGAGGGTCCGCATATAATTCAATTGTTGCTTCTGGAGATAATGCATGCGTATTGCATTACACCGCTAATAATTCAAAATTGAAAAAAGGTGATTTACTTTTAGTTGATGCAGGATGTTCTCTCCAAGATTATTACAATGGTGATATTACAAGAACATATCCAATAGGCGGTAAATTTTCGGGGGAACAACGAGCAATTTATGAAATTGTTCTTGAAGCTCAAAAAAAAGCTCTTCGATCTGTCATTACAGGAGTAAGTTCTAGTGACATTCATAATGAAGCATTAAAGATAATTATTGAAGGCTTATTGGAAATTAATTTGCTAAAAGGTGGTTTGGATGAAATCATTGAAAATTGCTCATATAAACATTTTTTTATGCATAAGACAGGACATTGGCTGGGGCTAGATGTACATGATGTTGGGGCTTATAGATTAGGAGATTATGATGTCTTATTAAAGAATGGAATGATTTTAACTGTTGAGCCTGGAATTTACATTAGTGATAGAATGCCTATCCCCGAAGGACAACCTGATATACCTGATAGATGGAAAGGAATTGGCATTAGGATCGAAGACGATGTATTGGTAAATGATCAAAACCCTGAGATTCTTAGTTCTGTTGCTTGTAAAGAAATTGCTGATTTAGAAATATGAGTTATTTGACTAATCAATATAAAAGGATTTATTTTCATTATTAAATAAAAATATTTAAAAATGTCAGAAGAAAATTCCTATGAATTGAGATTATCTCAAGCACGTGCATTATCAGGACAATTAGGATTATTTGCTGAGGAGAATGAAATTCCAAAAGATCTTTGGGATAGACTTGAGTCTGAAATATATAGTTTTTATGAAGTTAATCTAAATTGATGGAATTTGATAGGTTCATAAATTGACTTTTAATATTAATCTATAAAATTTTAAATACAAATTAAAGTTTGATTATCTTGCCAATGTGCACCCATGAACTGATAAATTATTATAAATTGATTAATTTTACAGATGACATCAGATAGTTCAAATGAGAATATTGCTGATCAACAACAAAAAGGTGAAGCTCAAAATTCAAAAAACTCAGTTCCAAATACAGGGATGATGGGAGCCTCTGCTGTCCTTGCTGCTGCAACAATAGATGAGGATGGCGTACCTACTGGCTATACTCCAAAACCTGATGAAGGAAGATTTATTATCAAAATTCTATGGTTACCCGATAATGTTGCATTAGCTGTTGATCAAATAGTGGGAGGGGGCCCAAGTCCGCTAACTGCTTATTTCTTTTGGCCAAGAGAGGATGCTTGGGAAAAATTAAAGACAGAATTAGAAAATAAAGGTTGGATTACAGATAATGAGAGGGTTGAAATTCTTAATAAAGCAACTGAAGTTATCAATTACTGGCAGGGTGAGGGGAAAACAAAAAAATTGGAGGAAGCAAAACTCAAGTTTCCTGAAGTAACATTTTGTGGAACTGCTTAAAGACTAATTTTTTGATGCTTGTATTCTTGCCTGTGCTTTAGAAACTTCGTTAATCGCTTTTATTTTTTCTGGACTTTTCTCTGTATCTGATAGTTTGTTAAGTTCCTCTTTAGCTTTATTTAAAGCTTCTTCAGCGTTTTGAGTGTTAATTTGAGAACCTATCTCTGCACTATTGACTAAGACAGTCACTTCATCAGATTCAATTTCTGCAAATCCACCCATTAAAGCTATAGAAACCCATTTAGCATTTTTTCTAAGTCTTAAAACGCCAATATCTATTGCTGTAACAAGAGATATATGACCGGGAAGGATACCTAACTGCCCTGAAGTACTAGGAAGAATTACTTCTTCCGCTTCTCCTTCAAAAACATTTTGGTTAGGAGCTAAAACTTTTAATGAGATAGTCATTAGTACTTTGATTAAATGATTTTTATAAATTTAAGAATAGTTAATTCTCTGATTTTAATTTTTCTGCCTTAGCCTTCACTTCTTCAATATTTCCAACCAAATAAAAGGCTTGTTCGGGTAGATCGTCTAATTCTCCAGAAAGAATCATATTGAATCCAGCGATTGTATCCTCTAATTTTACATACTTCCCTGCCATACCAGTGAATATTTCAGCTACGAAGAAAGGCTGAGATAAAAACTTCTCAATTTTTCTAGCTCTATCGACAGTAAGTCGATCTTCTTCAGATAATTCGTCCAGTCCAAGGATAGCAATGATGTCTTGTAGCTCTTTATATCTTTGTAAAGTTGATTGAACAGCACGAGCTGTTTTGTAAT
>CACNYU010000042.1 GCA_902624785.1 uncultured Prochlorococcus sp. | reverse complement strand
CGCTCGCAGATAGCAACAATCCTGAAAACTATAAAATACTTTCAAATAATAATAATAAATTTTCTATTATCAATGTTCAAAATTTTCTTGATAGTGGAGATGAATTTGTAAAAACTGGTAGTTATGATAAAGCTAAAGATTCATATGATAAAGCGAGAAACTTAGCTAAACAATTATCAGGATTTTATAGGGATTTAAATGGCTCTTACAGAGGTTTAGATGCAAGGATACCAAGAGAAATGGAAATAAAAGGCAGGAGAACCCTAGAAATTTGGGCAGAATCTAATGCTAAGCTTGCTAAACTTTATAAAAGTAAAAATCAACCAGAGGTCTCAGTTCCCTTACTGGTTGAAATAATAAAATTAATGTCTCCTTCAAGTCCAGAAGGAAAATCAGCATATAATGATTTACTTGAACTTGGGTTCGTTGAGACTCAATATAAAGGTATCTAAATTTTAAATGGTTACAAAAGCAGAAGTAATTCAATTAATTACAAATAAAATTCCTAACTCAGAGGTTTTGGTTGAAACTTTTAACGGTAATGATCATCTTCAAGTAACGGTCATCTCTTCTGAATTTAATGGTTTATCATTAGTTAAGCAACATCAACTAGTTTATTCAGCATTGAAAACTGAACTAGCTTCTGAGGCTATTCACGCATTAGCATTGAAAACACAAACACCAGGTTAATTTATGGAAAATCTAATTAAAGAAAAAATACAAAAACTAATTGATTCTAGTCCTGTTATGGTTTTTATGAAGGGTACAAAGTTAATGCCACAATGTGGATTTTCTAATAATGTAGTGCAAATACTTAATTCACTTGGAATTGAATTCTCAACATATGATGTTTTAAGTGACTTTGAAATAAGGGAAGGGATAAAACAATATTCAAATTGGCCAACTATACCTCAAGTTTATCTAAAGGGAGAATTTCTTGGTGGTTCAGATATTTTAATCGAAATGTATAACTCTGGGGAACTAAAGGAGAAAATAGAAATTGAATTAGCGTCTTAAAACATTTTGTAAGTATAAAT
The DNA here is from genome assembly GCA_902624785.1 of uncultured Prochlorococcus sp. Lineage (GTDB taxonomy): Bacteria > Cyanobacteriota > Cyanobacteriia > PCC-6307 > Cyanobiaceae > Prochlorococcus_A. The sequence continues at coordinate 3,237 of CACNYU010000042.1, read as the reverse complement.
ACTTTAAAGTTAATAAATATTAATATTAAAATTTAATTTTTTAGCTTAAAAATTGTCTCATTTGCTTCCCATCTGGCCCCAAAAAACTTGAAGGGTCCTTTATCCATTTGTCAATTATTCTTTCTAATTTTTCTTGATCCTTTGGCTCTAAACTATTGCTATTCCTTAAAGCTTGCAAATATCCATCACTGAATAATTTTATATCAGATTGGTTATGATTTTGATTAATTAGGTCTTGGCAATTATCACAAATTGATTGAAAATGCCGAATTGCTTTTGGGTTTTCAAATGAAGTCATAATTAGATAGATTCTGATTTTTATTTTCCATTTGTTATACCTTATTAAGAATAAAAATAAATTGCCTGGTCAAACAGTAAATAAGAATGCAATCAACTGAGCAAATCTTAGCTTCAACTCCTGGTAATTCACAATTGCCTTCAACCTCTCAAACACCTTCGAGAGTTCTAGTTGTTGAACCACACCCAACATTAAGAACCGTACTTGTTCAAAGATTAAGACAAGACGGACATCTCGCTGCCGCAGTAGGTTCTGCCGCAGAAGCCATTGATTTGTGCAGAGAGCAATCTCCAGACCTATTAGTGAGTGCGGAAATTTTGGAACATAATTCTGCTATGCGTTTAGCTCAACAATTAGGCTGCTCTGTCATTGTGCTTACAGCAAGGTCTGGTGTTGAAGCATTAGTGAATTTATTAGATGAAGGAGCTGATGACGTTCTTAGAAAACCTTTTGGTTTAGAAGAATTAGCAGCTAGATGTAGAACTTTATTAAAAAGGGGGAGAATTGGATTACAAGAAAAAGTTTCTGTTGGCCCCCTTGAAGTGCATTTGCTTTTAAGACAAGTGACTTTAAGTGAAAAGCCTGTTGAATTAAGCCCTCGGGAGTTCGCGCTGCTATGTGCCCTTTTGATGCCTCCTGGTATGGTTAGGAGCCGTCAAGAGCTTCTCAGGATGGCATGGCCGCCATTTAGTGGTGGTCCTAGATCTGTTGATACACAGGTTTTAACTTTGAGAAGAAAATTAGAACAAGCTGGACTTGGTGAAGGAGGAGGAATTACAACTGTTCGTCAGCAAGGTTACAGATTTAGTATTGATAATTTGTAAATTTTTTGTTTTAGAATAATATCCTTGAAATATAACGTTGTAATTAGTTGGGAAATTAAATAAAAGATAAATAAAATTATATTATGTAACCTTAACTTATCTTTATATTTTTATCATTTTTGTTAAAGACTAACCCTTTTTATGACGATGTATTATCAACTTTTATATTGACGAAAAACCATAATTATTTTTAGTAAAGTAAGTTTTTATTGGTTTATATTTTTTATATGCATTAATATAGAAATTTTTTATTTGGAGAAAGAAAACTTCTTAAAAATTTCTATTTCAACATATACTTATTAGATATTAATTCTTAATATAAAATTTATATTTGAGGTGAAATTGATCCAATTATGATAACTAAAATTCCATAATAAATAATACCAAGGTTAGTAATGTATTAAAGAATTAAAAGTCAGAATCTTGCAAATAAAGGTTTAACAATTATAGATTGATTATCTATGATAATTTTTTAATCAGGCAATTTTGGATTGTTAATTTTTAATTGTGAACCTACTTTATGGGCACATGCATATCCACTGAATGCAACAGCATTAAGTCCTTGGCCAGGGAAGCATGAATCACCAACACAATATAAATTTTTAATATTTGTTGTGTTAAAAGGCATTGGTAAAAGCCCCAGTAATTTCTTGTTTGGTATAGGCCCATAACTTCCTTCAAATCTACCAAGAAATTTCTTGTGTGTTTTTGGAGTGCCTATCTCTTTGTGATCAATGGAATCTTTAATTTCTGGTATGATTTTTGATATTTTTTTTATTATGTATTCATAATAATCCTCCTTCTTTTTAAGATATTCCTTCCTTGAAAGATTTTCCCACTCATCTATTGAAGAAGGTGTAAACGCATGAACTATATGTTTGCCTTCTGGGGCTAAACTTTTATCTAGTAGGGTGGGAATTGAGATGAAAATAACCCCTTTTTCATTCTCTAATTCATCCCATTTTTCAACAATAATGTGATGACAATTGAAATTGGGATTAATAACATTTTTATCTACTCCCATATGAATTGATACAAAAGATGGCGAGGGTTTATAATTTTTTGACCAAACATATTCTTTTTTACTAACAAATTGTTGTTTTACTAATCCTTTTTTGACACTTTTTAAGCCAAAGGTATCCCACCTTGTTGAATTAGAAATAATGGTTTTTGCAAATAATTCTTCACCATTAATTAATCTAACTCCAACTGCATGATTGTTTTTGATAATAATTTCTTGAACATTAGCTTTATATCTAATATTGCTACCCAATTTCTCTAAACCTTTCACAAGCTTTTCAGCTATCGTCCCCACTCCCCCTTTTGGATAATTAATACCACCAACATGCCTATCTGTAAAAACCATCCCAGCGTTTATCATAGGAGTCTTTATTGCAGGCATTACTGACCAACAAAAACATTCAATATCTATAAATTTAAGTAACTCAGGATCTTTTATAAATTTTCTTGCAACATCTCCAACATTTATTGGGAGCCATCTTGCTAAGCCTAAACAGGATAATGGTGCTTTCAAAAATACTTTAAAAAGATACGTTGGATCTTCAATTGACAGAAGAGGCATTGAATCAAGATAGTTAAATACTTTTCTGCAAGTACCATAAAAATTTACAATTCCTTCTTTTTCATGCGGGAACTTTTCTGTTAGTTTACTAATAAAATCAGAATAATTTTTATCTACCGATAGGTTAATCTTATTGGGCAAATGATATTCTAACTGAACAGGATCAGGTATAGTTTCACATTTTTCATTTACATCTTTAAGAGCACGCGTGAGCAGATTAGTATATCCATTTTCCCCAAATCCAAATATCATTGATGCGCCAACATCAAAGGTATAACCTTTTCTCTTGAAAGAGCCTCCGCTCCCACCAGGGATTATATATTTCTCAAGTACCATGACTTTTGCCCCTTTTGAAGCAAGTTGTGTCGCTGTTACAAGACCACCTATCCCGGAGCCAATTATGATAGCGTCTAACTGATTTTTATTCTTTTCCATTAGATAGCATTTCTTATATATTAGAAAAATTTATAGAGAGTTAGCATATAAACATCTTAATTTTGAATCTATTCTTTTTTCAAGTTCCTTTGCCTTTA
>CACNYU010000041.1 GCA_902624785.1 uncultured Prochlorococcus sp. | reverse complement strand
ATGAGTAAATAAAAACTTTAGTTTCCTCTATTTCTGATAATGATATTACTCTGCCATTAATATTATTTTTATCTAGTGCTTGTTGAAAAGTTTGATCAAATACTTTTCTACAAGAAGGAATAAATACTACAAGATCAGGATATTTCCTTTGTAGTTTTTTTGCAACCGTTATAAACGTAGGCAGTATATACTTTAATTCTTGTGGTCTTGAAGCTGGCATTAGTAAAAGTATATTTTGATTAGTTGCGAGATCTAAATATTTTCTTGATTCTCTTTTTGTAGGTAATTTTTTTGTAAGATCAACCATTGGATGACCAATCCAAGAAACTCTCCCACCTCTTTTCCTATAAAAATCTGCCTCCTGTTGAAAAATTGCAAAAATCTTATCCGAGAAAGCAATAAGGTCTGTTGTTGAATTATTGCCAACTCTCCAAGCCCATTCTTGTGGTGCTATGTAATAAAAAATTGGTATTTTTATTTTTTTTTTCTTTAATTTTCTTCCAATGCTAATATTTGGCCCCATATAATCAATTAAAATTAAACAATTAGGAGATTCTGCAATTAATGCTTTGATGAATTGTTTTTGTATTTTCATCATTGGTAAAACTAATGGGACCGCTTCCCAAATCCCAATAGCACTTATAGGTGTTGTATCCTTAATAATTTCTACTCCTGCATCACGCATCTTTTGACCGCCTATACCATAGATTTCTAGATCAATAGCTCGTTTCTTACTTTCATAAAATAATTCTTTAGCTAACAAGCTACCATGTAAATCACCCGAGACTTCGCCCGTACTAATAAATATTTTTTTCTTCATAAATCCCCAATTGGCATTGGGCCTCTCCTATCACTAAGTATCGAATTTTTTACAAATTCGCATAATCTTTTTGATGAGAAGTCAAGTTCTTGACTCATTGCCACCTCGACTGCATCAGAAATAACATAATCAGATTTAAAGAGCAAAAGCCAAGTTTTTAAAAGTAATTTAAAGTCAAGATTATTTTTTTCAATTAATCCGCTTCTTTTAATCCCTACTTTATTTAATCCTCTTAGTCTGCCAGGACTACCTTCAGCGAGGCAAAAAGGGGGAACATCTCTAACCACTCTTGTCATTCCTCCAATCATCGACAGATATCCAATTTGGACAAACTGATGAATACCTAAACAGCCTCCAACTATCGCACAGTCTTCAATTATTACATGCCCAGCGACTTGGACGCTGTTAGATAATATGACATTATTACCAATTTCGCAGTTATGTCCAATATGAGAGTAAGCCATCATTAAATTACTATTACCGATAATTGTTTTTTCACCTTCATCAGTAGCTTTATTAATAGTTACACATTCCCTAAAAGTATTATCATCTCCAATGATGAGTTCAGTATTTGCCCCTTTATATTTTAAATCTTGAGGTTCAAGACCCAAAAACACATTGGGAAAAATTTTATTATTTTTACCTAAAACCGTTTTACCATCAACCACAGAATTCGGCCCAATTGAGGTTCCCGATCCAATAATTACTTCAGGACCTATGATGGCTCCCTGTCCCACAATAACTCCATCATGTAATTGGGCTCTTGGATGAATAGAAGCACTAGGATGAATTTTCAATTTTTTTGATTTTGAATTTTCAATTTTATTGATATTATCCATTTTTTAATCAACTAAAGAAAACATTAATTCACCTGAACAAACTAATTGCCCTTCAACTTGTACTTCCCCTTTAATTTTTCCAAATCTTTTTCTTTTTAAACTAACTAATTCACAAGATATTAATAATTGATCTCCTGGAAAAACTGGTTTGCGAAATTTAACATTATTAATGCCTGCAAATACAAATAATCCATTAGGTAGTTCTGGCATTTTTGCAACAATCAGACCGCCAACTTGTGCCATAGACTCAACTATTAATACACCTGGCATCAAAGGCCTATCAGGGAAATGTCCTTGAAACTGTGGTTCATTAATTGTGATATTTTTTATTGCGACAGCTTTTTTACCTGGTATATAATTAATTACTTTATCTACTAATGCGAAAGGGTATCGATGAGGCAAGAGTCCCAGAATCTCTTGGGTAGTTATTTGCTCTGAATTGGCAGGTTTCTGATATTCCAAAATTTAAAAAAAATTAACTTTTAAGAGATGACGCTAATAACGCATTTAAAGAATGAGACCCTTTATAGACCATTATCTGCGCCTTAGGTAACCCTACCAAAGCGAGGTCCCCTATTAAGTCTAAAATCTTATGTCTTATCGGTTCATTAGTAAATCTTAATGGAGGATTAACCCATTTATCCCCATCACATACAAGTGCATTTTCTAAATTTCCGCCTTTAATTAAACCTAATTCATTAAGTTCTTCAAATTGATCTTTAAATCCAAAAGTTCTCGCAGGAGCTATCATATCCACATAAGCTTTTGGATTTAATTGGATTGAAAATGTCTGCACTCCAATAGCTTCATACTTAAAATTAATAGTTGAAATAATAGTTATTTCTTTTGCTGGTATGAGAGAAATTACAGAATCATTTTGATTAAATATTTTTGAATGATTTATTTCTTTCATGAAATTTGATGGTTTTGGTACTTTTTTAATTCCAACATCTTCAAAAGCTTTAACCCATTCAATCGCTGAGCCATCTAAAAGAGGAATCTCTTTCCCATCAACTTCTATATGGATATAATTTATACCGCATCCTGCGAAAGATGATAAAAGATGTTCAATTGTGTATAAATTTCTTTTACCCAACTTAATAGCTGTACAAAGCATTGTATTCCCAATTAAACTTTGATCTAATCGAAAAATCTTATTTGGAGTATCCGTAAAAGATACATAATAACCCTCATGATCATAAGGATTAATAGTTATTTTAGTTTTTTCTCCACTATGAAGCCCTACCCCATCTCTCGTTATTGAACCAGAAATAGTGAAGCAATCATTGTAGTGAGAAGGCCAAGGGAACACTTAAAATTTCCAACCGACACCAAGTGTATATCTTGTATTACCACTAAGATCTTGTGATGCAATATCTAATCTTAAAGGTCCAAGAGGAGTTTTAATTCCAATACCTCCACCAAGAGAAAAACCAGATCCTGCCTTATTTAATAATATCCCAGGTTCTCCAGGAACATCCCTTTGAGTTCCCAAATCAGTACCTGCGTCTACGAATAACGAACCAGATATCATCCTCCATATTGGTACACGGTATTCTGCGGATAATTCTGCAAAACTTTTACTTACTGACAACTCACAAGAACCCCAGCCTCTTACTGAAGAAGATCCACCCATACAAAATGATTCATAAGGAGGTAATTCACCCAAAATAGTCCCGGTTTTTAATTGAAATCCAATAGTTTGAAAACACTCATTATTTGCGGAGACATCAGATTTGCATTCCTTAGCAAAATTAATTAACCTAACTGGAATAAACCAGGAATAAGATGCTCTTAATTTATTAAATGTAGGTGCATTATCTCCTAAAGGTAAAAATTGTTCACTACCAAATCTTAATAAACTTCCCGAACTAGGATTAATATTATTGTTTAATTTATTACGAACACCTCCAGCTACAACACTTATTAACGTATTATCATAAGGGCAACTACCATCTTTTGGAGAATATCCAATGCAAATAATTTCGCTTATATTTGCAGTAGTTGGTTTTTTAGTTGCATAAGGTTTTTTATTGCCAGAACTATCAATCATATTAACTTTTTTAAAATTCATACCGGCTGAAATTCTCCATGGGGTTTCTTTAAAAGGATCTCCTCCATTTAAAGGCCTTAAAAATGTAAATCCTCCTCCAATATTTTCTAAGATGATTGAAGAGAATGAATCAGCACTATTACTATCTTTATCATTTACTGCATACAATCTACCATTATCACTACTACGAAATTCCTGTGGATAATCTCTGCTTAGAAAAATATTTGTTTTAAAAGAGGTTCTATATTTATCTCCTTTGATCCAAGGATCAAATAAGGAAAAATTATAAGTAGTCGAATAATCACCAAAGTTCAGACCTAAATCAGTACTCCAAGCTCTACCAAAAGTATTACTTTCCTTAAATCCTAATTGTGCAAAGATACCTGCAGAATTACTAAAACCAACTCCTCCAGTTAGTGAGCCTGTCCTCTGTTCACTAATATCCAAAGTTATAATAATCTTCTTACTATCCTGGCTATCAGGTTTAAGTGATACTTTGACATCGTTGAATAAAGAAGTGGCATAGAGTCTTTTTATATCATTTTCTAAAATGTTTCTATTAAAAACAACACCTGAATCTGTTTTTAGTTCTCGCCTTATCACCCATTCTTTTGTCTTACCTTTTCTAACTTTTTCATCTGTGCCGATAAACCTTATTTGAATTTCAGAGACAATTCCCTCATCGACATTCAATTGAATAGAACCATTATCCGAAATCCTATCAGGGCCAACGACTCTAGCTAGAGAATAGCCTCTCTCCTCATACCATTTTTTTATCAGGCTAATCCCATCTTGAAGTTCATTTAGATTTAATGTTGAACCATAATATTTATTAAATATCTTATTTACAAATGTTTGTGTAATAACTGTGTTTTTAGGTTGTAATGTGATTTCTTTAAGGATTGGGTTAGGTACAATATTTACAATTAACTTGACTCCCAAGGGACCATCAACCGCTTTGAACTTAACACTTGAGAACCAGCCACTTGCGTAAATCCTATTTAAATCTTGTTTTAATATTTCATTATTAACAATACTTCCTGGTTTTATATTCATTGAATCATAAGCGGCTAATTCTAATTTCTTACCCTCCGCATTATCTTCCCATCCCTCGATAACGATTTCTGAAATAAGTACGTTTGACTCTGAGTCAGAATTCTCAGCTAAATAAGTGCCTGCAAAGTTTTT
>CACNYU010000040.1 GCA_902624785.1 uncultured Prochlorococcus sp. | reverse complement strand
GCTTCACCTAAATCAAAAGGTGTGCCGGTTGGATTGCCACTCTCCACTAGGGACTTCTTCGATAAATCAAGAATATTCCTCGACCCACCAGTCATCTCTCTGGTCTCAAACCAAATAGTCTGGTTCGAATCCTCTGCATTGACCGTTGCTGTGTCGGTTGGCGTTGGAACTTCCGGTGAGGCGACTTTTGTCTCAGTCTGGCCCTCCTGTTTAGTGGAAGTTAGACGTGGAAGCTTTGCAAGAGCGACGTTACCGAACAAACGCTCTTTTGAACCATTCCTTTTCGCATCGCTTGCTCTTCGGACACGGTCAGCAACCTCTTTTGTCACATATCCTTCGCCTAGGAGTCTTTCGATCTCATCTTGACTTGTGATCGGCATAAACGAAGTTGCCAGACCTGCAAGCTCTTGGAAGTAATCGCCCATCTCTTTTGACATCTTGGCTTCGGCAGCTTTTTCTCCATCAATCGGGATGTGGACCGAGCTTTCAAAGTTCGTCCAAAGTCCGCCGGCAGTGAGGTTGTGTGAGCCGACAACCAGAAGCCCGCTTTTCTCTCCGGAAAACTGGTAAATCTTTGAGTGAAATGTTTGGCCGCGTTCGGAGTGAACCACGTTCAGTGAATCTGTGTGAAACCTTAGAGTCGTTAGTGCTTCGTAAGAAGTTCCACCAAGATCCACCCCGACATATACGTTCACGGAACCCCCTCGCTCCCTGAAATGCGAGAAAGCATCCTTAACTCTGAGAACTCCGCTATTTTTTGCAAAGGCAACAGCAACGTTCAGTGTGTGATAGTCTGCTGAATCAAGCAATTCTATAAGTCGATCTCCGAGCTGCCCTGAAAAAGGCTGGTTCATTAGCTCCATTCAATAAGCTCCAATCATTCACCCCTGAACGGGCGCCGTTGACTGACTGCGGGGCGGAGACTTTTGGGGGCGTACTTGCCTTCGCCGTTAAGCCACATGCGGAAATGCCATTGGTCACCACGCTTGTAGATAACGGCCTCATCGAATATGGCTATTTCTTCTTCGCTAAACTGCTTCTTCTTTAGCGGCAATCATACGCTCCGAGTTACTACGATTTTCAGTAGTCACACGTTTGTGTAACTTTCTATGCAAGTTAACACAGCAAGTCATTGAAGCGCAATGATTTTCGATTTATGAGTAAGTTTTGTGTAACTTTGTTATCTAATAAAGACAATGCGTTAAGTATGAAAACTCACTCCCACTCTATAGTCATGAAATTTAAGCAAGCAAAAAAGTAAGTCATAGCAATAGATCTCAAGGTATAATTTGAAATTTTTTCTCGTGTGAAACCCGTGTGAAACCATTTTTTAGATGGAGATTATTTAATAAAAACTAAAAATTAATTTCTCAGTCACAGTAAATTAAACAATTTTGGTTTGTTGGATGTTCTCTACATTCTTTATCCCAAAAGTTTTGAAACTCAGGGGTACATTTCTCAAGTTCTTTTGGAGTTTCATTAAGATTTACACCTGCATAATTAAATGCAGTTAAGTATCTTGGAAGAACATTAAATTGATTGAATAGTTTCATAAGACCTCCTAGATCTATATCTATATTGTCCTCCTATTAACTTGATATTCATAGAGTATTATTACCCGAGTAAAAGTGCTTTATGGTTGTCACGACTATCATTTTCCATTCACTAAGAGTAGAAATAATACAGGAGTCAAAAGCACTTCATCGACTTTGTGGACAGCGAGGTGCATAAGACTCGAAGAGGGCAAACAAATGCCCTCTTAATTATTGAGAAATTTAATTTTCTAATATCGATTTTTTGTAATTTTGGAGACAATCTCTCTGGATCTGGGTTTATACCCTTCTTTTCATTCCCACTCAATCGTACCAGGAGGTTTACTCGTTATATCAAATACAACTCTATTGACTTGGGCTACTTCATTGACAATCCTATTAGAAATTTTCTCTAATATTTGATCAGGAATTTTTGACCAATCCGCAGTCATCCCATCCTCACTTGAGACACACCTTAGAACGATAGGCCATGCATATGTTCTTTTGTCTCCCATTACTCCAACTGTTTTAACTGGTAAAAGGACTGCAAAAGCTTGCCAAATCTCATTATAAAGACCAGCTTTTTTAATCTCATCTCTAACTATCCAATCAGCATCTCGCAAACAATTGAGTTTTTCATTAGATACTTCACCTAGGATTCTTATAGCTAAACCTGGTCCTGGGAAAGGATGTCGCTTGACAATTTCATCTGGCAAACCCAAACTTTTTCCTACTTTTCGGACCTCATCTTTAAACAATTTTCTTAATGGTTCAACTAACTTAAATTGTAAATCTTTTGGTAATCCTCCAACATTATGATGACTTTTGATTTTTACAGCTATTCTCTCACCTGTTTTTGGATCAACGTTTGTTCCAGCACTCTCAATAACATCAGGATAGAGTGTTCCTTGCGCTAAATAGTCAAATGGTCCTAATCTTTTACTTTCCTCTTCAAAAACTCTAATAAATTCTGTACCAATAATTTTTCTCTTTTGTTCAGGATCGCTTACTCCTTTAAGTTTATTAATAAAACGTTTCCTAGAGTTAATATACTCGACTTTTATATGAAATTTCTCATCAAAAAATTTCATCAAAAATTCTGGTTCGTCTTTTCTCATGAAACCTTGATCAATAAACATACAAACTAGTTGATCTCCAATCGCTCGATGTAATAAAAATGCCAATGTTGATGAATCAACTCCTCCTGAAAGAGCTAATAAAACTTTTTTATTACCAACTTGTTTTTGGATTATTGGTATAGATTCCTCAATAAAAGTTTGTGCGTTCCAGTCAGATTGACAATTACATATTTTATATACAAAATTCTTGATTAATGTAAATCCAAATTCAGAATGAACCACTTCAGGATGAAATTGGACACCGAATAGGTTCTCTTTTTCATTTGCTATTGCAGCATGTGATGTATTGTCCGTATGAGCTATTTTGAAAAAATTCTTTGGTAATTGATTAATAGAATCACCATGACTCATCCACATTATTGATTTATCTTTAACTTCATTCAAAAGTAAATTTTTATTATCGATAAATATAGGTGCTCTTCCATATTCTGCCTTATTTTTAGCGGGTGTAACATCTCCTCCTAATTGTCGTACCATTAATTGCATTCCATAACAAATACCTAAAATTGGAATACCTAATTTAAAGATTTCTTCTTCACATAAAGGAGCATGAGACTCATAGACTGAACTTGGTCCACCACTCAAAATAATGCCTTTTGGATTTAATTCCTTAATTTCATCACAAGAGGTAAGATGGCTAATAACTAAAGAAAAAACGTTAGCTTCTCTAATTCTTCTTGCAATTAATTCTGAGTATTGCGACCCGAAATCCATTATTAAAACAGATGGATATCTCTCTTCTTTTTCTAAATTTTCAACCATATATAAAATTTATCTATTAACTGTAAATTATAATTCACTTAAGATTATAAAGTAAAAATTTTCGAAAACATTTTTTTTGAATTTTTACTGATTGATCTTATTTTTCTTTCCCTATCAAATAAAACTACCCCTACTTTAGTATCACTCGAAATATATTTCTGAATATATTCTGTAGAGCGTTTTTCTACTTGATTAGAAATTTCAAATATTAACTTTTTGGCAATCTCAATATTAAATTCTTCAACAATCTTTATAGCATCATCAATTGTTTGACTTTTCATAAATAAGTTAATTATTTTTAAGGGTATTTTTTCTTTAACTGCTAAATAAACAAGTATTTCAATACGAGCATCTGCTAAATGATTATGAGTATGAAAAATACCCCCAGCTAATTTTATTAGTTTTCCATAATAACCAAACAATAAAATTTTCTTTACCTTTTTTATAGCTGCATGAACTAATAAAGGACCCATCCAATTTCCTACTTTAATGATAGGAGAAGGTAGATCAATTTTCTTAGCAAGATCCAAACCATTTTCTCCAATTACAAATGTAATTGAATCAGTTGCAGGCCCTGAAATTGCATGATTTAGTTCATTAATTACATTTTTTAATTGTTCAGGCGAAGCACTTATATGAGTCTCAGCAGTAGTTCCTATTATTGATAAGCCTTCTACTATACCAAAAGCTTTATTGCTTGTTCTTTCCGCTAAAAATTTACCTTTGGGAAAAATAATTTCCAAGCGCAATTTAAAACCTTCAGGAATAATTCCTAACAAATTAAATTCAATAATTTTTTTTGCAAAATCTGAAATGCATATCTTTTGTGTATTGGAGTCAATTCCAACACCATAACCTGGCACAATATCGATTATTGCTTTAGAACTATTCTCTGAATTTTTAATTTTGACTAATGCGGTGACAACCCAAATTTCTAAATTATTTGTAAGATCAAGATCTAATCCCGAATCTGCAAAAGTCACAGCAAGTGCTGCGTCATTTTCTTTTATAAAAGCAGCAGAATGTACTTTAATTCTCTTTACATCCTTGTCGTTTGGTATTTTTATTAATTCATAATTATCAAAGGGTAAATCAAGCAACTTTTTAATTGATGCCTTGGCTGAAGCTGCAACCCACAAAGGTAAAGAAAATCCTTTTTTCAAATCAAGTAATTGAAAAATACACAATGAGAACTACTCTTAGAATGACCTATTTATTCCAAAGTGGCCATACAAAAAAAATTATCACTCATGATTCCTGGACCAACACCAGTCCCTGAAAAAGTTTTAGAAGCATTAGGGAGACATCCTATTGGACACAGAAGCAAAGATTTTCAAAGTATTGTTAAATCTACAACTGAAAATTTACAGTGGCTTCATCAAACTAAAAATGAAGTTTTAACAATTACTGGAAGTGGTACAGCTGCGATGGAAGCTGGAATAATAAATACTCTAAGTAAAGGCGACAAAGTTATATGTGGAGAGAATGGAAAGTTTGGAGAAAGATGGGTCAAAGTAGCCAAAGAATTTGGTTTGGAAGTAATTGAAAT
>CACNYU010000039.1 GCA_902624785.1 uncultured Prochlorococcus sp. | reverse complement strand
AAAATCCAATTGTCAGGTTATATTTAAATTTATCAAAAGAAAGAAATCTAATATTTTTTGCTTTTTTAAGTTCAGTAACTAATAGAATTCTTGACCTAGCTCCACCAGTAATTATTGGACTTGCAGTAGATATAGTTGTGAAGGAGGAAAATTCATGGATTTCAAATTTAGGCTTCAATGAAGTGCCAACTCAATTAATTATTTTATCTGTTTTGTCAGGCTTAATTTGGAGTGCAGAATCAGTTTTTCAATATTTATATTCCGTCTTATGGAGAAATCTTGCTCAAATTTCCCAACATAAATTAAGAATCAGAGCTTATGAACATATTCAAAAATTAGATATGCAATTTTTTGATAAAGATAATACTGGTAGATTACTTTCAATTTTAAATGATGATATAAATCAACTTGAAAGATTTTTAGATCATGGTGCTAACGAAATTATCCAATTATTCGTTTCGGTAATAATTATTGGAGGGACTATGCTATGGATTGCTCCAAACATAGCTATTTTCGCTTTTTTGCCGATCCCCCTAATATTTTGGGGCTCCATAAATTTCCAAAAAAAACTGGCTCCTAAATACAGAGATGTTAGGTCTAAAGCAGGTTTATTAGCCTCAAGATTAAACAATAATTTAGGAGGCATACTTACTATTAAAAGTTTCACAACTGAGAGATGGGAATTAAAAAGATTAAAGAAAGAGAGTTTGATTTATCAAAAGAGCAATAAATCTGCAATTAAGCTATCTTCAGCGTTTATACCTTTAATAAGATTTGCAATTTTGTTCGCATTTATTTCTATTTTATTAATTGGTGGATTTCAAGTATGGAATAAAACACTAAATGTAGGAACTTATAGTTTTCTGGTTTTTATAACTCAAAGACTTCTATGGCCTTTAACTACACTTGGACATGTATTAGATGATTTCCAAAGATCTCTTGCTTCAATAAATAGAGTCATAGATTTAATAGATACTCCAATAGAAATAAAAGATGGTAATAAAAAAATAAATTTTAAAAAAGTTAAAGGTGAAATAATATTTAAAAATATCTATTTTAATTATCCCGAAAGAGAATCTACTATTTCAGGTATCAATTTCAAAATACCGGCAAAAAAGACAATAGGCATTGTGGGATTAACAGGTTCAGGGAAAAGTACTTTAATAAAATTACTTTTAAGAATTTATGATTATGACAGAAAGAAAGGAACAATATCTATTGATGGTCTGCCCATTCAAGAAATCAATCTTAAAGAATTAAGAAAATGTTTTTCATTAGTTAGTCAAGAAACCTATTTATTTGATGGAACTGTTTTAGAGAATATTTCTTATGGATCAAATACTTCAAGCTTAGAAGAAATTAAAAAAGCAGCAATGATTGCAGAAGCTCATGATTTCATAACAAAATTACCAAAGGGATATAAAACGTTAGTAGGTGAAAGAGGACAGATACTTTCTGGAGGTCAAAGACAAAGAATTGCTTTGGCTAGAGCAATTTTAAAAAATGCTCCAATTTTGATACTTGATGAAGCGACAGCATCTGTTGATAATGAAACTGAAGTTTTAATTCAAAAATCCCTAGCTAAGTTAACTTTAGAAAAAACTACAATCGTAATCGCTCATAGATTAAGCACAATTAAAAAAGCCGATAATATTATTGTCATGGATAAAGGGAAAATTATTGAAAACGGGAAACATCAACAACTATTAGAAAAAGGAGGAATTTATGCAGATTTATGGAATGTACAAGTTGGAATTTAATATTTTTTATATTAAAAAGTTAAAGGACTCAATTACGTTTTTAAACATTTTATCAACTTTATTCCATCTCTCCTCATTAGTACCAACTGCAAAAGTATATAAACTTCCTCTGTCAATAACAACTGTTGCAAGTTCATGTCTATCTTGCTCATTTAGATTAAGCTCATACTCCAAATCATAAAATACATGTTTTTCATCTTCTCTTTGATTTGCGTTTAACAATTTTACAGACCTGCCTGATCCTTCGGGTGCTATGACTTTATCAATTAATGTTTGTCCCACCTCAGATGGTGTCCCAAGTTGATCTAACTCAACATCTTTATTTACATCAGAGACTACCAAGCTTAGAGTCTCATTACTATTAATTAAATCATGATAAATAATCTCTGGGCCACCATCAACCTTAACTCTCGTCCATCCTGTTGGATAAAAAAATCCATACCTTCCATCAGGGCTCTGATAAGCTTCTAGGCCAGCACTTAATCCACCACCGCAAGCACTCAAAAGAAAGCATATGGATAAAATTAAAAAATTTCTAAAGAGATTTGGTTTCATTTTCTAATAAAATATTTTATTACCTTAACAATCATAAGACATTAAAAGCAAACAAATAGAGCCAATTTTTAATTATATGCCTAGATTAATCTTAGAAAATATCTAATTTTGATAACTTTTACTAAACCTCTTGCAAAATTAATAGCTCACTTCGAGAAATTTCCAGGGATAGGACCAAGAACGGCACAAAGATTAGCACTTTATATTCTAAAACAACCTGAGCAAACTATAAAGGACTTTTCTAAAGCACTTTTAGAAGCTCATGATAACGTAGGGCATTGCAAAAAATGTTTTAATCTTACTTCTGAAACGGAGTGCGAGATATGTAAAAATCCTGATAGAAATCAAAAAGTAATTTGCGTAGTAGCAGAAGCAAGAGATTTGCTAGCTTTAGAAAGAGCAAGAGAATTTAAAGGAATTTATCATATAATTGGTGGATTAATATCCCCAATGGATTCGATTGGGCCAGAACTACTTGAAATAAAAAGTTTAATTGAAAGAGTTAGCAAAAATGACGTTGAGGAAATAATATTGGCACTAACTCCAAGTGTAGAGGGAGACACGACTAGTCTTTATATTGCCAAATTGCTATCTCCATTTACTAAGGTCACTAGAATTGCTTACGGGCTTCCAATGGGCAGTGAGTTAGAGTATGTTGATGAAGTGACACTTGCACGTGCGCTTGAAGGAAGAAGAGATATTCTTTAGGTATGCGTACCTTTAATTTCACTAAAACAGAAAATCTTTTAAGACTTCCGCCTTGGATAAAGTTTCCTATTAGTAGAGCCTCTGAATTCGAAAGAATTCAAAAACTTATTAAAGAAGCTAATATACACACTATTTGCGAAGAGGGAAGATGTCCCAATAGAGCTGAATGTTATGCATCAGGAACTGCTACTTTTTTATTAGGAGGTTCAACCTGTTCGAGAGCTTGTGCATTTTGCCAAGTAAATAAAGGAAAACCTACAGAGCTAGACCAATTAGAGAGTACAAAAGTTGCACAAGCTGTAAAGTATTTAAATTTAAAGTATGTTGTACTTACTTCGGTAGCAAGAGATGATTTAGGTGATCACGGTGCGATTTTATTTACCTCTACAATTGACGAAATCAGAAAAATAGATCCCTTAATCAAAATTGAAGTTTTAACACCAGATTTATGGGGTGGTGGAAAAAATTTGAAGGAAAGAGAAGAACTTCAAAAACAGCGACTAAAAAAAATTCTTGATAAACAACCAATATGCTTTAACCATAATCTTGAGACAGTAGAAAGACTTCAGAGAGAAGTTAGAAGAGGAGCAAATTACAAAAGCTCAATAAATTTGCTTAAAATTGCTAAAAATATTTATCCAAATATTGAAACTAAGTCAGGAATTATGCTCGGTTTAGGCGAAAAATTAGAAGAAGTAAAAAATACAATATTAGATTTAAAGAAAGTAAACTGTAATCAAATTACAATCGGCCAGTATTTAAGACCATCGTTAAATCATCTACCCGTAAAAAAATATTGGGACCCAGAAGAATTTGAATATATTGAAAAATTTTCAAGGCAGCTAGGTTTTAATAAAGTTTCATGTGGTCCTCTAATTAGGAGTAGTTATCATGCAGGATAATTTTAATCATCTTTAAGTAATTTTTTTTCTAACTTTTTAAGTATTTTTGAACAATCACCTTTCATTAAGGTACCAGCACCTCCCCATATTAATCTTAAAAAAAGATCTGAAGGAGAGGAGCCTACTTCTTTAACAAAAACAAAACCAATTAATCTAAAATACCTGACAAGTTTTTTACTATATCCTTCAGAATCATAAATAGCTAACAATCTTGCAAATTTGCATGTGGTTTTTTCTAAAGCCCATACCATCGTGGTTGCCCAAATTAATTCCGAAACAAATTTTGGTGAACCATTTAGGATTCTTAGTGTATCCAGCTGAAGTCCCTCTCTAACTGGTAATGTCCAACCTTTTATTTCTCCCCAAATTTTTACAGAATTATTATTTACATGAGCAACAATAATCCTAAAAATTTGCAATCCTAAAACTTCTCTAACTTGAATTTTTATTGTTAAATTTTTTGAGTCTGCAATTCTTTGTAATTGATTAATATCCATATTTAAGAATCTTTCTTAATCAAAAGTTGAATTTTCAAGTTTATCTTCAATTTGCTTTTGTCTCTCAGCAAACCTGGCCCTATCAGCATCAGTAAATTTTTCTATACAATAATGGCATTGAATACCTTCAATGTAATGAAGTTTTCTCTTATCTTCTGCTGATAGTGGCATCCCGCATGCATGACAAATTGAATAAGAACCCTTTTTTAAATTATTATCCAAAGATACTCTCTCATCAAATACATAACATTCACCTTTGTATTTATTTCCATTTGATGGAATATTTTCCAGATATTTAAGTATCCCTCCTTTAAGATGATATGTGTTCTTATAACCTTTCTCCAAAAGTAGTGATGTTGCCTTTTCACATCTAATACCACCTGTACAAAACATTGCAATTTTTACCTCTTCGTTATCTTTAGTAATTTTTTTAAGATTCTTATCAAGCCAATCAGGAAATTCTCTAAAGTTTTTTAAATTTGGATTTATAGCATTATCAAAACTACCTAGTGAAACTTCATAATAATTTCTAGTATCAATTACAACAGCATTTTTGTCATTTAGTAAATTATTCCATTGTTCAGAATCAACATAAATACCTGATTTCATTTCTGGATTAATATCTTTAATACCCATAG
>CACNYU010000038.1 GCA_902624785.1 uncultured Prochlorococcus sp. | reverse complement strand
TCGTAATGACTTGAATATGCGACTAAATATATAAAATATTTTTTTCTAGATAACCATGCCAAGAAAATTGGGACTATATCACCAACTACAAGGAAATAATCATATTTTTTTCTTATTAGAAAAACAATCCAAATTTTTTTAAAAAAATAAAATATCTGACCATTAAATAAATCATATATTCTTCCTTTTAAAGAGTTGTAACCTAAGCCTCCAGTGTTAAATTTTCTTGTTTTGCCAATGATATTTATTTTTTCTTTCTTATATGCTTCACCTAAACCAACTATTGGTAAAGCTTCAACTTTATTTCCAATTGATATTAATCTTATAGCTAAAATGCTACCAGATAAATCTTCACCATGACCATTACTTAATACTAAAATTCTAGGCAAATTAAAAATCCAACCACTTTTTAACTTTTGTTAATTCTGGCCATTCGGGATATTTTGAGAACCCGTCTTCAACTGATAATTTAAGATCTTTCTCTAAATCAGGAGCCATAATCATAATCCTTTTAATTAAATCAATATTTTCTCTCACACCTTTTGTATTTGTAGCTAATAAGGCTAGAGATAGATTCATACGTGCTTGCAAATCTTGGCCATTTAATTTAACAGCTTGTTTAGCTGCAAATAGTGCTTCGTTATTATTTTTTAGCAACAAATAAAGCCATGCTAAACAAGTCCATGCGGCAAAATGGTTAGGAATTTGATTAATTATTTTTTTAAAATCATCCACTAAAGGTAGTAAATCTTCTCCTGCTTCATATCTAGATAAAGCTTCATTAAATTCTGCTTCAATATCATTCATATTTCTAAAATTGTTTAAACAGCAAAAGAACTACCACAGCCGCATGTTTGCGATGCATTGGGATTAGTAAAGTTAAATCCACCTCCAATAAGTTCAGTACTGAAATCTAACTGCATCCCATAGATATAAAGTAAACTTTTTGGATCACATACAACTTGGAAAGCGACATCCTCGCTTAGTGAATAATCATAAATTTTATCATCTGAGTTTATCTCATCCTCTCCAATAAAATCCATTGTATAACTCATACCACTGCATCCTCCAGATCTTACTCCAACTCTCAGTGCTTTTTTATCAACTTGATTTTTAATCAAATTAGATATTTGTTGTATTGCGGTACCAGTAATAAGTATTCCCTTCCCATCATCAGAATTTTTTAATTTTTCATTAATTTTGGTTTCTGTCATATTTGAAGTAACTCATTACCTATCTTATAAAAATGATTAGCTTGGTGCATTCCTCATACCCTTAGCATATTATTTTTGTTATAAATGCGTATTATTTTTGTTATAATTAAACTAAAACGTGAAAATTGCGATAGTTGGTTCTGGCTTAGCTGGGTTAACAGCAGCAGTAGATCTTGTTGATTCTGGTCACTCTGTTGATATATATGAAAGCCGTTCATTTTGGGGAGGCAAAGTTGGAAGTTGGGAAGATAAAGAAGGTAATCATATAGAAATGGGTCTACATGTATTTTTTTATAATTACGCCAACCTTTTTAAATTAATGAAGAAGGTTGGAGCTTTAGAAAATATACTTCCTAAAGAACACACACATCTTTTCATAAATAATGGGGGAGATCTTAAATCATTGGATTTTAGATTTCCTATTGGAGCACCCTTTAATGGTTTAAAAGCTTTTTTTACAACTGAACAATTAAATATAGTTGATAAAATCAGAAATGCACTCGCACTAGGAACAAGCCCTATTGTGAGAGGATTAATTGATTATGACGGTGCCATGGTGATAATTAGAGAACTTGATAAAATAAGTTTCAAACAATGGTTCATGAATCATGGAGGGAGTGAAAGAAGCTTAAAAAGAATGTGGGACCCTATAGCTTATGCCCTAGGCTTTATAAATTGCAATGATATTTCTGCACGTTGTATGTTGACGATCTTTATGATGTTTGCAGCTAAAACAGAAGCTTCTAAGCTTAATTTATTAAAAGGATCACCCCACAAATGGCTCACAAAGCCAATTGTAGATTACATAACAAAAAAAGGTGCAAAAATACACCTTAATCATGAAGTTAAAAAGATAAGTTATCAAAAGAATTCTTCATCATTTATTGTTGATGAATTGTTAATGGATACATCAGAGGGAGAGAAATCAATATCCGCAGATAAATACTTAGCTGCATGTGATGTACCTGGAATAAAAAAAATAATTCCTAAAGAATGGTATGAATTGAGTGAATTTCAAGGTATCAGTAAGTTGAGAGCTGTTGCAGTAGCGACAATTCAACTTAGATATGATGGATGGGTTACAGAATTAAATAAAAATAATACAAATGTTGATACGCCTTTAGGATTAAATAATCTTTTATATTCTGCAGATGCATCATTTAGTTGTTTTGCTGATCTTGCACTAACAAGTCCTGAAGACTACAGAAAAGAAAATATGGGTTCATTACTGCAATGCGTCCTTACACCAGGAGATCGTTGGATTGGAAGATCAAAAGAAAAAATTACTGAAGAAATTGATAAAGAAGTGAGAAGATTATTTCCATCTTCTAAAAATTTAAATCTTTTGTGGAGCAATGTTGTCCAAATACCACAATCTCTCTATAGAGAATCACCTGGAATGGATCCTTTTAGACCTAATCAAAAAACTTCGATCGAAAACTTTTATCTTGCAGGAAGTTATACTAAGCAAGACTATATTGATTCAATGGAAGGTGCTACAATGAGTGGCCATTTAGCCGCATCAGTTATGCTGAATAAGGAAGTAAAATTAGCAAAGAATCTAGCGGTTAGCTAATTATGGGAATTTGGCTTAAGCATGATGTTATTACGACCGTAAATGCACCATTAGAAAATGTTTGGCATACGTGGAGTGATTTAGATTCTATGCCTCTATGGATGAGTTGGATAGAGTCCGTTAAAACAATTGACCAAGAGACCTCAACACTTCCTGATTTAACTGAGTGGACTCTTGCTGCAAATGGTTTTAGATTTAAATGGAAAGCTCAAATTACAGAGAGAATTGAACGACAAAAGTTAAAGTGGGAATCAATTGGAGGTTTACCAACAAAAGGTTCAGTAATATTTAGTACGAAAAATCCTAACTTAACATCAGTTAATCTTTCAGTAACTTATGAATTGCCAAAAATGATTGCAAGATTAATGGAAGAGAATATTTTAGGGAAAATGGTCACCAACGAATTACAGGCAAATATTGATAGATTTAAAAATCTTGTCGAAAAAAACTATTCAATCAATATTTCAAACTAAAGTAATTTATGGTTGCTTTAAGTAAACCATCAAAAGTATATTTATCAGCTTCTTTATCAACTCTTCCAAAATTCCTTTGGCACTCCAAGGTCGTTTGAGGACCAATACTAAATAACTTTACTTTGTGAAGGATAGCTTTCCATTCTCTACCGAACTGCTTTTGCAATAAAAAAGCAGTATTCTTAACTGTCTTACCACTTGAGAATAATATTGCATCAATAGATTTACTTTTAAAAGCATTTATTGTCTCTAAAGGAATTGATTCGGGACATCTTGATTCATATGCAGCTACTTCTTGTACCAAAGCCCCACGGTTAAGAAAGTTATCGACAATAAGATTATTGCCACCACTTTGAACCCTTGGAATTAAAATATTCAAATCTTTTACAGGAGATGGGAAATATTTTACTAGACTCTCAGCTATAAAATCTGGAGGAATATAATCAGCATCAATACCATTATTACTTAAATATTGGGCAGTTTTTTCACCTACAACAGCAATTTTAAACTGATTAGAACATGTTTTTAAAGATGAACCTTTATCTAACAATCTTTTATTTAAATACTTGATCCCATTACTACTTAAAAAAACAATCCAATCAAATTTATTTATTTGATCTATTAGCGTATCTAAAGGTGCCATATCATCGGGATAATCGATAACCAAAGCTGGCAAATCAAAGACCAAAGCACCTGCTTTCTTAAAAATTGTTTTTGCCTCAGAAATTTGACCTTTAGCACGTGTAATTACAATTTTTCTATCTTGCAAAGGTAATTTAATCTCTTTCATAATTCAATTTATAAGTTATTTTTTTGATCTCTTAATTTATCAAGCACTTTCAATACAGCTAAGCCTTTTTCTAAGGCTCTATCTATCTTAAATGTTAATTCAGGAATTCTTCTCATTTCAACCCTTTGTGTTAATTTATATCTAATAAAACTTTTTAAATTATTCAAGCTTTCCACAATTTTTTCTTTTTTTTCATCCTCAACCGCAAGAGTAATATAGATTTTGCAGTAATACAAATCAGGGGAAATTTCAATTTTTGAAATAGATATAAAATTATCTGAAAGTATTGGTTCATCTAGGTCATTATTTAGGATTAAGCTTAATTCTTTTTTTAAAAGAGAAGAAACTTTTTGTATTCGGCGAGTTTGCGACATAAATTTATAATTAATTAGAATTAGTCATTGCCTGCAAAACAAAAAAGATTGTAATCAATGCACTGATAATAGAGGAGATTAAAGCAACAGCAGTGACAGGATTTGAAATATTCTTAAAAAGAGGTCCCAATAAAGCGACAATTCCACCAACAATAATTGAAATTAAATATTTAGGGTATCTTGATACGTTAGAAAAGAATTCGCCCATAAACCCCACAAAAAGATTACTTTTTTAGCTAAGTTTTTAAAAACAATAGTTTTATGATTACATTATATCAATTTAGGCACAGTGCTTTTTGTCTAAAAGTAAGAATGGCACTTCATGCAAAAAAAATTCCATATCGTATTGAAGAAGTCAAGCCTGGCATAGGCCAAATTGAAATTTTCCAAATATCTGGTCAAAAGCAATTACCAGTTATCAAAGATGATAATGACCAGATTATTAGTGATTCTTCAAATATCTGCGAATATATAGACAATAAATATGAATCAAATAAATTATTTCCTGAGGATCCAATGTTATTAGCTCAATCGAAATTAATTGAAGACTGGGCAGATACAACAATGGCTTCTACTTGTAAAAAAGTATTGATAAAATCGGCATTAGAAAATCCCCGATTGAGAAGTGCATTAGTTCCAGATGATTTTCCCTCTTCTATAAAAGGTGTAATTGATAAATTACCTTTTAATAATGTTAGTAAACTATCCAATATTGTTTTATCAAACAAAAGCAATATTGACTTACAAAACATTTTGGAAGCTTTATCTAAATCATTAATAAATAAAGAGTTTTTAATTGGGGATACTTTATCGATAGCTGATATATCAATTGCTGCTCAACTATCCTTATTAAAATTCCCAACCTCCTCCGGCCCAATATTAGCGGGGGAAGGATGTCAAGAATTCATAAATAATCCTTACTTAGAAAATATATTCCAGTGGAGAGACAATTTAGAAGAATTAATATTTAGTGCTAAATCTCAGAAGATTTAAAAGTTAATCTATATTGATTTGTAGTTATTACTTTGATATTTGGTTCCCCTACTCTTGATCCATAAGTTGCCACATATTGGAAACCACAAATATCATC
>CACNYU010000037.1 GCA_902624785.1 uncultured Prochlorococcus sp. | reverse complement strand
AAGTTTAGAGGAGGTGATATAAAAACTTATTTAAACGCAAGAAATGATTCTAAAAAAGTATATAACTTAGTTGATAATTATAGAACTTCAAAAGAACTAATTGAGGTAATAAATTGTATATATAAAGATGGACTATTAAGCTCTAAATTATATTATCGAAAACTTAATGCAAAAAATGATATAAATTTGAAGGTTGGATCTGTCTTTCAAATAATAGAATTCTCAGAAAAAGATAATATGCTTGAAGATTATCTGATTAATTATTTACAATATTTACTAATTAATTATAAAGATATAGATATAAATAAGGTCGCAATATTAACTCTTTATAATTATCAATGTATAGCCATCAAAGACATCCTATTCAAGAATAATTTACCATGTAAAATAATCAATAAGAATAATATTTTTGATACTGAATCTTCGCGATTACTTGAGTTGTTTATAAATTGTTTAACTAATCCTTCTTCAATAAAAAACATAATGTTATTAGTTACATCAAAATTCATACAAACAGAAGCAGATATATTTGCGGATATTGAGAATAATAAGGAAATTGATAAAATTTCAGAACGATTAAGCGAATGGTCAAATGCTTTGGAAGAATTAGGATTTATAAATCTAGTAAATGAGTTAATTAATGAATATAAGTCTCCATATATTGTTCAGAACAATGATTTGATGATGAACTTATTCCAATTAGCTGAAATAGTTGAGCAAGAATTAATTAGAAATAATTACAATTTAAATAATTTAATTTATTGGTATCAAAATGAATTGAATAAAGATACGAGAAAACTTATTGGTGAGGAATACTTTATAAAGAATTATTATCAAATACAAGGTATTAATATATCAACAATTCATAGTAGTAAAGGGCTTGAATACGATATAGTAATTTGCCCGTATTTATGGGACATTAGGAAAAGTTCTATCTATTTGAAAGGTCCATTTTGGAAAGATAACAAACAAAGAGAAATCTATATAAATATTCAGGATGGTCATCATAAAGTAAAAACTCTAAAATCTATTGAAGAAAAAGATTTGGGAAATGAATCTGAAAGACTAATATATGTTGCTTTAACGAGAGCAAAATTCAAACTAATTATTTTTAATAATATTGATAATTTAGATAATACTTTAAATAAAAATCTACTAGAAAATTTTCCTAATAAAGAAAAATATCTCTTCAAAAATAAAATAGATTTAACACAACCACAACTAGATAAACTTCAAAATAGATATACCAATAATTTTGTAAATAAATCACCATGGAGTTTTTATGAAAAAAGTAAAAGAACTTATAAAAGTAACAATATCAAAGAGTTAACTACAAGAACAAGTTATTCATCATGGATAAGCCCCAATAATGAAAATAATTTTTATCTAAAAGATTATGAATATAATTCATCTATCGTAAAAAGTAAAATCATTCAGAGTAAAAACAAATTATCAGATTTATTAACTGACCCTAATCCTTTAAGCAGTTTTCCAAAAGGTAAAAATGCTGGTACTTGCTTGCATAAGATAATTGAAAGATATAACTTTTATATCCAAGACTTACAAAATCTTCGAAAAATAATTGTGGAAGAACTTAGAAATTTTGACATTGATATTTCTTATTTAAATAAAGTTGAAGATGCAATTTTGAGAGTAGCAAGATGCTCTCTTGGAGAAAAATTGCAATATAAAAGATTAATTGATATCCCAAATTCACAAATTTTAAAAGAATTAAAATATGACTTGGCCTTATCAAAAAATGGTTTAGTAATTAAATCTGAAGATATTGCAAAATGTTTTTGTATTGAAAAGCAATATGATTTTGGAATAAATTATTCTAAAAAGATAGATGCTTTAAAAATTTATAGTGCAGGTTTTCATTCAGGTTTTATAGATTGTATAGTGCCAATAGGAGATAACTTAGATAATAGTAAATGGTGGATAATTGACTGGAAAAGTAACTATATTTCAAATAGTTCTGAATCTAAATGTATTCCACAAAATTATAATTACGAAAATATGAAAAGTGAGATGATAAAGCATCACTACCCACTTCAATCACATTTATATTTATTAGCTTTACATAGATTATTAAAATGGAGATTAAAAAAATATGACCCAATTAAAAATCTTGGAGGTTATATTTATATTTTTCTAAGAGGATTGCCAAACATATCAATAGAAAATGAATTTAAATCAAATGAATTATCTCCAGGATTATTTATTGGGAATGCTCCGTTAAAGAGAATAAATTATTTAGATAATTTATTTAAAAGAGGATCTATTTTTTAAATAGAATTATGGAGATTTATAAATACAATCACATATACGAAATCCTAAAGGAAAATTTTAAATTTGATGAAAAGCAATTTAGCCTCTATATAAAAGATGTTATTAATTTATTAAAGGAATCAGAGAAGAGAGGAGAAACATTTGTCGATATAGATAATGTTAATAAAGAATTTGTATCTGAAGGTAACGAATGGCCAGAAAAGCATATTAATGCATTAGATAAATCAGGTTTAATTTATTCTGAAGATTCACCAATAGTTTTTGAGAATAGAAAATTATCCTTTGAAAAGTGGTCAAAAAGAATAAAAAGAATTTTAGATATTCTTGTCAAAAAAACAAATATTAATAAATTTAATTCGCTAAAAGAAGAAAGATTACATAGCAGAGATAAAAAAACAACTATTATAGATTTATTTAAAGAATCAGATTTAGTTTTTCTTCAAGGGGGGCCAGGAACAGGCAAATCGACGCTTACATTAGAGATTATTTTGTATTATCTAAATAAAAATAATGATATAAATATTGGACTATCTGCGCCAACGGGAAAGGCTTCTTCAAGATTAAAAGAATCACTAGATTATAAAAAAAAATCTGAATATAAAAATAAACTAGATAAAATTGAATGTCAAACATTACATAGATGGATTTTTAATTCAATTAATAAGAGCGGCAAATTAAAATATGATTTAAAAGAATTAGATATATTTGTTATTGATGAAATGTCAATGGTAAATATTGATTTATTTGAAATAATATTAAATTCATTAGCAAAGGATTGTAAATTACTTTTAGTAGGAGACGCAAATCAATTACCTCCTATTAATAGTAGTTCAATTTGGAATTACATCTTTTCTAATTTAATAAAAAATCCTTTTAATAAATTTATTGTTAATCTTGAAAAAGTTTATAGAAATAGTGGAGATATTGTTGAACTAAGTAAATTAATTTTTAATAAAAATGATAATTTATTTGATAATAAATTTGACCAAATATATAAAAATAAAATTCCTAGTAATATTATAATATTTAAAAATACAAATAAATCTATCCCTGAGAATCTTGTAGATAATATTAACTTGCACCTTCAAAATATGAAAGATTCCGTTACCCGTTTAAGTGATAAAAAATATATATTCAATAAGGAGATAGAAAATCTATATGATTATGAAAATAATTTAGTATTAGAAATATTTAAAAAGTTAAATTCGCAGATAATTTTATGTAAAACAAATTATGGAATTTGGGGTGTCGATGATATAAATAAATTAATCCTAAATCAAAATAATCCATATAATTATCTAAAATGGGAGGAAGGAATGCCAATTATGTGCACAGAGAATAATAATGTATTAGGTATTTCAAATGGAGATATTGGAGTGGTTATAGGCCAGGGTAACCTGACAAAATTTCTATTTAGAAAATTTAATAAATTTAACAACCAAGTAGCAGCTTTAATTGAACCAAATAAATTAGAAAATGTTGTACCTGCAATAGCATTAACAATACACAAATCACAAGGGAGTGAATCTGATAATGTACATATCTTATGGAACCAAAATTTAACTAACTCAAAGTTAGTTGATGGTAATAATCAAAAAAAAATAATACTTACAGACAATTTTGAAAAGAGACTCTTTTACACAGCGATTACAAGAGCCAAGAAAAATTTAAACCTTTATTATTTGAATACTTAGTTTATTAATTTTATATAAGGCCATAAGATGTTAAATTAGATACAAGGCTCTGAATGGCATAACAACAAATTAAAATCTCAGTCTAGATAATAAGTTGTAAGCCTGATCAGATGATATCAGGTTTTTTTTAAATGGTTTCAAAAAGAAAAATGATTTCTTCAGATAGTGAGGAAAATAATCTTACACAAGATTATTTAAATAATTTAAATTCTGAAGATGATGCAGTAGAAAAAACAAAAATTCAATTAGAAGATGATGATGGTTTTTTAAAATTTGGTTTTAATGAATCATTATTGAAATCACTTAAAAAAAAGGGTTATAAAAATCCAACACCAATTCAAAAAGCTGCTATTCCTGAATTAATGCTTGGAAGAGATCTTTTAGGGCAAGCACAAACTGGCACAGGTAAAACAGCTGCTTTCGCTCTTCCAATTATTGAAAAACTCGAAGATAACAATCAAATGTCGGCTAAGGTTTTGGTTATGACTCCAACAAGAGAATTAGCTACTCAAGTTGCTGATTCTTTTAAAAGTTATAGTTCAGAATCTAAGAATTTTAATACTATCGCTATTTATGGAGGGACTGATTTCAGAAATCAAATATTTGGTTTAAAAAGAAAAACAGATGTAGTCGTAGGGACTCCTGGGAGAATAATTGATCATATAAAACAAGGTACTTTTAAGATAAATAATATAAATTGTTTGGTCTTAGATGAAGCTGATGAAATGCTAAAAATGGGTTTTTTAGAAGATATTGAGTGGATAATAGATAAACTTCCAGAAGATAAACAAATGGTTTTATTCTCTGCTACTATGCCAAGAGAAATTAAAAATATCGCAAAGAAATATCTAAATAATCCTGCTGAAATTAAAATTAAAAGTGTAACGAAAGAAGCACAATTAATTTCGCAGAAGTTTATAAACATTCAAAGGCATTACAAATTAGAAGCCTTAAAAAGAATCTTAGAAATTAAAAATGAAGGAGTAATCATATTTGTAAGAACAAAATCACTTACAGCCTCAATTGCAGAATCTTTAGAGATTTCAGGACATAGTGTTGCAGTTCTTAACGGAGATATCCCTCAAAATCAAAGAGAGAATACAGTCGATAGATTAAGAAAAGGTTTTATTGATATTTTAGTCGCAACCGATGTGGCAGCAAGAGGTCTTGATGTAGAAAGAATTAAATTAGTTATTAATTATGACTTCCCCTTTGATACAGAAACATATACCCATAGGATTGGTAGAACTGGTAGAGCTGGCAGATCTGGGGAGGCAATATTATTTGTAAATAGGAGAGAAAAACATTTTTTGAGAAATTTAGAAAACTCTTTAAAAACAAAGATTGAGGAACTAGAGATACCCAATAATCAAATAATTAATGAGAAAAGGATGGATAAATTAACTAAAGATATAAATGCAAGTTCCATATCTGAAAAAAATGATGAAGAGAATAAATCATTAATGATTGATATTTTAGATACACTCAAAGTCAAATACTCTATGAAAGATGAAGAAATTGCTATGGCGGCAATAAATCTCATAGTAGGGAATAAACCATTTTTTATAGAAGAAGATGAATCATGGATCAATAAACAAAATATAGCCGAACGTGATCGGCACACTAGAAAAGGACAAAATAAATCAAGAAGTTTTAATAAAAAGGTAAATCATGATAATGGAGGGTTCGAAACTTTTAGATTTGAATATGGGAAAATAAATAAGATTAGAATTCCAAATATAATTTCTTCAATTTGTACATCCACTAACATTAATGGAAGAGCTA
>CACNYU010000036.1 GCA_902624785.1 uncultured Prochlorococcus sp. | reverse complement strand
ATTAGGATGATCTTGTAAGATAGGAATCATTGTTTTTAATTGAGTTGTTACATCATCAGTAGAAATTACTATCCCAGCTCCATTATCTAGAACTTCACCATCTGCTCCTGCATCGGTAGCAACGCATGCCGTACCAGATGACATTGCTTCTAGCAGAGATAAAGATAATCCCTCCACTAAACTAGGTAAAAAGAATACCTCAGCAATTTGCATAATTGCTACTCTTTTTTCAAGATTGGATTCTTCTCCCCACCAAATTAAATCCTCTTTCTCTAAATCCGAGAAATTATGCTCTAAAGATGGCTTCATAGGTCCGTCTCCAACTATTAAAAGCATACAATCTTTACTTTTTGTTTGACGCCAAGCTTTTAAAAGTGCTTCTATATTCTTTTCATTTGCAATTCTTCCCATATAAAGAAAAATTCTTTTCTCACCAATTTTTTCTCTTATTAAATTTTGGGCTTTATTGATTTTATCCGAGGGTTTCCAAATATTCTGATCAACTCCATTTGGAATAATTATTTGTTTCTCTTTACTAACACCGAGCTTTTCTAAGACTTCTTTTTGATCATGAGAGAAAACGATTACTTTATCAAATTTTGCAAGACTAGGGGCATATAATTGGTAAGTTAATTGTTGAGCACTTGCAGTAAGATTCCTTATCTTAGAATCAAAAGCGGGATGAAATGTGGCAACCAATGGAACTTTCATTTGTTGGCAAATCTCAGGTAATTTAAAATCTAAAGGTGATAAGGTAAGGCTGGCATGTACAATATCTGGTTTTAGTTTTTCAAGAGAATCTTTTAATTCTTTTTCTGCTCTTGGCGAAGGTATTGTATATACTTGAGATTTAATTAAATAAGGCAGACTTACCTCGGGATCATTCGCCAGAAAACGTGATTCAGATTTATTATTAGTTAAATGATTATCAAAATGAATAAAACTAACATTATGGCCTCTTTTTTTTAAATGTTCTGTAATTAAATTTCCATAACTTACGTTTCCACAGAATGGAGATTTTTTTCCTAACCAGGCTATTCTGACCACGATTACAATTTTTATTATTTATTAAATATACATTTAGAAAGAAATCCTATTATTTTTATTAAAGAAATATTTATCTATAAAATTCTTTCAGCATTTTTAAAGATGATATTTCTTTACCTAGTTGAGTGGGAATCCAAATACAAAATATTTTTAGTATTTTTTTCCATACTTCTTTTGGACCCAATAATTCCCCATTTGATTTTATGGGTAAATCTGGGAAAAGTAGTCTTTGCATTAAAGCTATTTCAGATGCATTTAGATTTATTACACTTCTTCTATTTTCGACAATTGAAAAGCCTTCACTTGGGATGAAAAAACAAGTCCAATCCCAATTCCCAATTGGAGGCTGTATTGATTTACCAGTTTCGCAGCAATAATGTAAGGGCAGACTTAAACCTCCAATTGCTAAAAGATGCATAAGTGATTGAATGCTCATAGCCAGAATTTTAAGATCACTTTCTTCTAAAGCGTTGTATTCGCACAAACGATCTAAATGAGCCAGAACAGTAGAAAGATAGTTATTTTGGGTGTCCTCATTTCCTATTAAAAGAAAAGTTAATTCTGTAATAGCTTGAGCTGCTGCTAAGCATTCAATACTTTTTCCCAGTCCACTATAACTTTTTATAATTTTTAATTGACGCACAGTTTTAAGATTTCTTTTACCAAATATTTGAATTTCCAAAAGTGTTAAAGGAGCTGCTGAGGCTAAACTGCTTTTAGGTTTCCTAGCTCCAGGTACCGCAAATCGGCTTAATCCTTGCTCTTCAGATAATAATGTTATTAAACGATCATGTTCACCAAGAGGTGTAGCTTTAATGCATAAACCTTTTAATCTTTTTTCATTTGACATTTATTTATTTTTTAATTCTTGGAAAATATCATGGTAGAAAGATGTTCCAACACAATCAGCTCCTGCTTCTAAGGCCTCTTTTACATTTGCGATTGTTTTAATCCCTCCAACTATTTTAATAAAATTATCTTTTCCTAATAAATGCATAATTTCTGTGATCTCATATGCTCTTAAATATTTACCAAAACCATCTCCAAATTGAAAATTCTTTATCCCTAATTCAAGAGAAATATTTATTGCTTTAGTAAAAATTTCGTTACTTAGCTCTCTTTTATTAAAAATTAATGTGATTGGCAAATTTAATTTTGATACATTTTCAATGTCTCTTGCGAATTCTTCATCTTTATTATTTGATAAAGTGAAAAATTTTGGAGTGTATTCTATCCCTTCTGATCCAGCATCTTTAGCATAATGAATTAATTCTTGTATAAAATTATTTGGTAAATCTCCAAATGGATAAGAGATTAATGTCTTGATTTTTATATTGGGTGATGGAAAATTATCTTTTAGGTAAGATAAAAAATTTAATGAGGTTGATATATTTTTAATATTATATTTTTTAATCAAATTTATATTATGTTCAAAAGATTCTTGAGATAGGTATGGATTTAAGAGAATTGAGTGAATCTTTTCATTAAATTCATAATCTTTATTTGAGCTCATAAAATTATTTTGATTGAATTAGTCCATATCCTCCATGATTTCTTTTATATATAACTTGAAGTTCATTATTTTTTTTATTTCGGAAAAAATAAAAATCATGATCAATAAAATCAAGTTGTCTTCTTGCTTCAGATATTGATATTGGTTGCATTTCAAAATATTTATTTTTAATAGATGGTTCTGGTAAGCTTCCTTTTAATCCTTCTTTTAAAAAATCTGTAGTTTCTGCCGCGATATTTGAATTATCATCTAAACTCGAGTTTTTGAATTGGATGGTTTCTTTGTGGTTACTATTAATTGTTCTTTCTTTGTATTTTCTAAGCTTTCTACAAAGTTTATTAGAGACCAAATCTATACTTGAATACAAGTTGTCTGATTTTTCTTCTGCCCTTATTATTATTCCATTCGCAAAAATAGTTACTTCGGCACTTTGCAAAGATACTCTTGGATTTTTTTCGATAGAAAGATGTATATCTGCTTCTTTGACGATATCTTTATAATGATGGGTAGCTCTAGTGATTTTTGATTCAGTGTATTCTTTAAGCGCGCCAGTCAGTTCAATGTTTTTTCCATGAATTAAGATTTTCATAATAAAATTTTGAATTTTGCTATCTCTCCTTTTTAATTTACATAAATATGCTTCATAGAACATCTATACTGAAAGAACCTAATAAAATTTTATATTTTGAAAAGGTTCTTGAATTGCAAGAAAGATATCAACAAGCTCTAATTACTGGTACATCTAAAAAACAATTTATATGGATTGGAGAACATAATCTTTGTTATACCATTGGAAGAGGCGGAGATGAGAAAAATTTTTTACCTTCATTAAACAAAAATGTTGATATATTCAAAATTAATAGAGGTGGGGAAGTAACTTGCCATATGCCAGGGCAATTAGTAGTTTATTTAGTAATAGATCTTAATAACTATAAAAAGGATTTGAATTGGTATTTAAGGACAATAGAAGAAATTATTATAAAAATTCTTTATCACTTTAATATTGATAGTTCAAGAAAAAATGGTTTTACTGGAGTTTGGTGTGGGAACAAAAAAATTGCTTCAATCGGTATTGGATGCAAAAGATGGATCACTATTCATGGATTTTCATTAAATGTAAACTGTAATTTAAATCATTTTGAAAGTATTAATCCTTGTGGAATTAAAGATTGTTTGATGACAAACGTTTGTGATTATAATTCTCATGTAAGGATTAATGATATTAAGGATATTGTTAAAAAAATAATTAAGGATGAATTTAATTTTAAATTTATATCAGAATAAGATGAATAAATTTACTAATTTGCTTTAAAAAATATGAAAAGTTTAGCTTATTTGACTTCCCCAAAGTTGTCTTCTAGAGAAGTAAAAAGATTACAAGAGAGGGATTTTATTCAAAAGTTAAATCATCTTGATCAAATATGGAAATGTTTAAAAAATAGATATGGAGATACATTAGCTGTTAAGGATTTAAGAGGCATTAACAAAGAAGAATTTTCTTATTCAGAATTAGACCAATTAATAACTAAAGCTTCTAAGTCTTTCTATAACATTGGATTAAGGGCAGGAGATGTAGTAACTATTATTTCAGAAAATTCGCCAAGATGGTTAATCGCTGACCAAGCAATTATGAGATTATCTGCTATAGACGCGGTAAGAGGAATTAATTCTCCATCAGTTGAATTGGAATATATTATTAAGCATTCAAAGTCTGTAGGTTTAATTATTCAATCAAATTCAATTTGGGAAAAATTAGATAATAAAGAAGAACTTTTGAGGGATTTAAAATTTATTATTAATTTTGAGGATTTTTCACCTGATGGAATTTTATCTTGGGAGCAATTTTTAAAATTAGGAAATAAAACAAACTCAACAAGTTACAAAGCAGAAGTTGATAAATGTTGTATTAATGATGTAGCGACAATACTTTATACTTCTGGAACAACTGGTAAACCCAAAGGAGTTCCATTGACTCATTCAAATTTATTACATCAAGTAATAAATTTGGCTTGTGTTGCCGATCCAAAACCAGGATCATTTGTCTTAAGTGTTCTGCCTATTTGGCATTCTTATGAAAGGAGTGCCGAATACTTTTTTTTATCATGTGGCTGTTCTCAATTTTATACTTTACCAAAATATTTGAAAGATGACATTAAACAAATAAAACCAATCATAATGGCAACTGTTCCTAGGCTTTGGGAGGCTATATATGAGGGCTTTTTTCTTGCTTTAAAAAAGATGCCTAATACTAAACAAAAATTAATTAAGCGATTAATAATTAATAGCTCTCAATTTAAAAAAAACTTACGTAAATTTAGGAACCTGCAAGTGGCTGATTCAAGCATAATTGAGAAAATTAAATCCTTTTTTATTATAATTTGTTGTTTCCCTGTTCATACATTATCTTCACTATTTATTTGGCCAAATCTCAAAAAGCAATTATGTGGAGACAACTTGAGATTCCCCATTAATGGAGGGGGGGCATTACCTGAACACGTTGATTTATTTTTTGAGTCATTAGGAATAGATGTTTTAGTAGGTTATGGATTAACGGAAACAAGCCCGGTTTTAACCTGTAGGCGAACATGGTGCAATGTAAGGGGTAGTTCAGGGCAATCATTGCCATCAACGGAAATAAAAATAGTAGGAGAAAATAATGCAACTTTAAGATTTAGAGAAATTGGAAAAATATTTGCTAGAGGTCCACAAGTTATGGGTGGTTATCTTGATGATCTCACTTCTTCTATGAAGGTTTTATCAATTGATGGTTGGTTTGATACAGGAGATCTTGGTTTCTTAATACCAAATGGTTCATTGATAATAACTGGCAGATCAAAAGATACTATTGTACTTTCAAGTGGGGAGAATATTGAGCCAAATCCACTAGAGGCTAAAATTTTAAGTTCTAAATTTATTTCTCAAGTGCAGCTTGTGGGCCAGGATAAGAAAAATTTATCTGCTCTTGTTGTTCCTAATATTGATTTAATTGAATCTAAATTTTCTGAGACTGATCTAACAGAAATTAATAAAAATAAAGAGATTAGGAAATTTTATAAATCTCAAATTAATAAATTACTCAAAAATAGAATAGGAGCACGGTTAGAGGAACAGATAATAGATTGTTTTTTTGTTTCACCATTTACTATCGAAAATTCTTTACTAACGCAAACCTTAAAACAAAAAAGAAAAGAAATTGAAAAATTATATGAAATTCAGATAGAAGAAATGTATAAAAAACAAATTAAACGAGAAAATTCTGAAAAATATATATTAAAAATATATATTTATTTTTTATGACTACAAAAAATTCTATTTCAATTAAAAGATCAATCGCTATTAAAGCCATAGTGACGCCTACATGGAAACAAGATGCAGAGAATGAAATTAGTAAGGCAATCTCTTCAACCGATCAGCAATTATCTCAACTTGAACAAGAGGGTCAGCAAGTAGTTAGTAATATTAGATCTCAAGCTGCTAATCCACTAGATCCAAGGGTTCAAGAACAAGTTGGTCAAGTACAACAACAAATAGCTGCTAAAAGAAATGAATTAGAGGAGCAAAAAAGGAATTTATTACAGCAACAAAATCAAGTTAGAGATTTAAAAATGGATGATGTTGTTGATCAAGGGCAAATAGATAGTTTTTGTGATGTTACTGTCGGTGATA
>CACNYU010000035.1 GCA_902624785.1 uncultured Prochlorococcus sp. | reverse complement strand
TAAAAAATGCTCTCAGAAACTAAAAATTCATCCTTAAATCATATCCCTGGTCATGTCAAGCATGATGGGCACAATATGACTGGTTTTATAATTTTCTTATGCTCAGAAAGTATCATATTTTTTGCTTTTTTTGTTGGATATGGAATTCTTAAAGTAACAGCGCCAGTATGGTATCCAGAAGGTATTAATGGAATAGCAGTAAAAGAGCCACTAATAAATACAATTATCCTTGTGTCTTCAAGTTTTGTTATTTATTTTGCTGAGAAATCACTTCATAAAAAAAATTTATGGGGATTTAGATCAATATGGTTAATAACTATGTTGATGGGCAGTTATTTTGTTTATGGACAGTATATTGAATGGTCTGAACTTTCCTTTAGCTTACAAAGCGGTGTCTTTGGAGGAATGTTTTACTTGCTTACGGGTTTTCATGGCCTTCACGTTATTACAGGTATCTTATTAATGGGATTAATGTTATATAGATCTTTTCTACCAAATAATTACAAGGGAGGAGAGATGGGAGTTGAATCTGTTAGTCTTTTTTGGCATTTTGTTGACGTTATTTGGATAATTTTATTTATTCTTATTTATTTGTGGCAATAAATTTAGTAAAATTAAGAATCAATGTTTTGATAACTATTTCCTTGCCTTATGCTAATAGATGATCATCATTATGATTTTATAGTAGTAGGAGGAGGTGCAAGCGGGGCGACTATAGCACATCAATTATCAAAAAAAGGTAAATGGGTACTACTTCTAGAGAGAGGAGGTCAGCTACCTCCTGAAGAGACAAATATTTCTGGCACAGATTTATTTAGAAAAACTAGATATCATCCAAAAGAAGAAAATTGGCTTGGGCCTGACGGTGATCCATTTTCTCCTCAAACAGTATACGCTCTTGGTGGAAATACAAAAATTTGGGGTTCTGTATTACAACGAATGAGGGCAGAAGATTTTGAAGATATGGTACTACAAGAAGGTGTTTCTCCTTCTTGGCCAATTTCGTATAGTGATCTAGAACCATATTATTCTCTTGCAGAAAAAATGTATAAGGTGAAAGGTCAACATGGTATTGATAAAACAGAACCTACTCGCTCTTTTAAATACGATAATCCTCCAAAACCAATTGATCCAATTTTCAAAGAGATTGAAAATGTTTTAAAACAAGAAGGATGTAATCCATATTATTTACCTATAAGCTGGCCAGATCAATCACAAGATATAAATTTTGAAAATTGCTCTATGTTTCAAAAAGGAGATGCACAGTTATATGGAATATATGACTCTAATCAAGATTTTTTAAAAATAAGAACTAATGCTAAAGTTTCAAAGTTAGATGTAAATTCATCAGGTAAATCAATTAAGGGAGTTGAGGCAATAATTGGTGAAGACACTTGGTTTTTCTCCTCAGATATCGTAATTCTCGCAGCTGGAGCTATTAATACACCTATTATTCTGTTAAATTCAAAATCTTCATTACATCCCAATGGTTTGAGTAATAGCTCTAAACTAGTTGGAAAAAATTTGATGAATTTGCAAATGACATGTATCTTACAAAGGGCTAATAGCACTACCAGTGGATATTTTGCGAAATCATTAGGTATAAATGATTTTTATTTTGGAGACAAAAATGTTAATTTTCCCCTCGGACACTTACAAACAGGTGGTGGGGTTTTGCGAGATGCCTTTTTTGCTGAATCTCCCCCTGTCTTATCATTAATTACTAAAGTGATCCCGGACTTTGGATTAAAGCGATTAGCAAAGAGATCAATCTCTTGGTGGGCGATGACTGAAGTATTACCTGATAAAGAGAACGAAGTAACAATACAGAATAATAGAATTAAAATTAATTATCTACATAACAATCTAGAAGCTCATGATCGACTTGTTTATAGATGGTTAGATACATTGAAAAGTATGGAAAAGAATCCCCTTTCAGTCTCAATTACTAGGACTCCCGCTCATCCAAGGGGATTAGCACCTTTGAGTATTGTTGGATACGCATGCGGAACATGCAAAATGGGTAATGATTCAACAATTTCAGTTGTTGATAAAAATTGCAAGTCACATGATATTGATAATTTGTATATTTCTGATGCCAGTATTTTTCCAAGTTGTCCAAGCATAGGGCATGGTTTAACTGTTATTGCTTTATCAATTAAACTTGCTGATTATCTTACAGCTAAAAATGTTAGAAAACCATTAATATGTAGACCTTAATTTTAATATAGAGTAATAAGAAAATAAAACTTAAATATTTAAATCCTATTGCTTATACTTCTCATTTTCTTCAGTTTTACCTTGTAATAAATAAATAATTGCTTCGAACATTTTTTCTATAAATAAAATAATAACTTAACTACATTATTAAAAATGTGAGAATCATATTTATCATCGCCTACTATTAAATTTAATAAAAATAATATCCTCTTTCTTAAATTGAAGATTGTAAAATTTTTGAAAATAAAATTAATTAGGATCAATCTTTTAATAATTTTAAAGAAACTATCAAACAAATTGTACTGAAAACTAAATATGTGTAATTTGATGATATTAAATAATTAAATTCTTGAATTCTATCTGAATTTACAAATTCCAAAATAGTGCCTATTTTTTATGTAAGAACTATTTAGAGACTTCCAACTAAAATTAATAGAAATCCAATGCATACAGATATCCCCATTGAGATAATCATTTGATAAAACCATAAGGGAATTCGCTCATTATTTTTCTGCCAACTATCATTGGAAACATCCATAATTTTTTCCATTTTCATTACTTCCTCGAGGGTTTCTAAAAATCCTTCAACAGGTTTGTAAATAGTGTTAAAAAAAACTTTCAAGGGTTTTAAGATAAAATACAATTTTTTATTAATCTTAGCTAGGTATTTATACTCTTAATAAATTTAATTTACAATTTAGAGTGTTAATTGTTAAAAAAATTTCTGCATTTGATTCTTAATACTATAAAAAATACTATTTTCTTTTAATAATTAAGCAGGTATTTCTAATCCAGGTCTTAATTTTGACCATCTTCCAATTTCTTCATAAAAACTAGAACAAGATCTAACATCCCATTCTATACTAAATTCACCTTTAGATTCTTCCAACAAACTTACATGAATGAATGGATTCTTGGCTTCTAAATCGGGAGTTAAATTGAGATGATCGACTTCATGTTTTTCTTCTACATCATGATAAGTTTTGCATCTATCAACCCATTTACAATTAACACAAATGCACATTTTTTAAATTAATGAAAAGGTTGAGAGTCTTAAAAGTAATTTACGAATTAAGAAGTCTTAACATAATACTACATCATAAAAAATATTTATCAGCTAATTTTATGAGAAATTCTCTAATATAACTATCCTCGCAACCTAATAATTTCTTCATTTCCCTACACTGCGTAACTATAACATTCTCGAAAATAGGTCCAATCATGAAGTTTTCTTTATTATTACTTTGATTTTGAGACATGTTCAAGTAGCAAAAGTTTTTAAATTATTTAAAAAATTTTTGGAATTTATTTAATAAATTATATTCTAAATCTCTTTAAAGATTTGATCAATTAATGGCCTATCTATTTTCGGCAAGTTTTTGCCATAACCAATCCATATAAAACCGATAATCTCCTCTATCTTAGAGTTTATATCTATGATCTCATAAGTTTTTGGATTTTTTGTTATTGCTCCAGTAGACCACTTTGAAAAAACACCATCAGAAGCTAATGAAATAGAAAGGTTTTGTATCGCACAAGAACAAGCTGCATAATCTTCTTTTTGGATTGTAAGCTCTTTATTTAATATCTGACTTGTTATTAGAAGATGGGAAGGATTAAGATATTTTTCCTTTATTATGTTTTCTGCATTTTCATCAATTTGTTTTTTCTTTGATTTAATTTCAATCGCTAAATCTAAAATTTGCATTCTCTTTTTTAGACTCACAGAATAAAATCTCCATGGGAAAGTGAATCTATGACATGGCGCTTGATTAGCTGCTTCAATAGAATCTCTAATAAT
Organism: uncultured Prochlorococcus sp.; assembly: GCA_902624785.1. Classification (GTDB taxonomy): domain Bacteria; phylum Cyanobacteriota; class Cyanobacteriia; order PCC-6307; family Cyanobiaceae; genus Prochlorococcus_A. The sequence goes on along the minus strand of CACNYU010000035.1, from coordinate 2,257 downwards.
ATTTTCACTTACTTTTTTATTTTCAAAAAAATGGATTGTTCTTCTATTGAAAATAGCTTTCTTGGCATCCATTTAGGGTCCTTTAAACATCTCTTAAATATTAATAGAAATTATTATGCATTGAAATTTTTTTACTTAAAAATAAGTATAGGAACTTTATATTTATTTTCTTTAATAGAGGACTTTACGTTTTCAATTATTAGTTAAATGAAATAATTAAATATATCCCATTAAAACTGAACATAAAATATAAATAAATGATTTTTAAATTGATTATTCTCATAGCGCATTTACAAGCGATCCTGATTCCAATCTTTATAGGAATAAAATCTATAAATAAGTTTAATCACATTAAAAATTCAAAATTAATTTCTTGGGGTTTTGTTTCATTAGGATTAGCTTCTATGTTTGAGATGATTGATCATACTCAAACCGAATGGATATATATAGATCATTCATCATTATTTAATTGGCTTTTTTATTCATTCCTATCAACAGGCTTAACATTTTTATCTATATCAGCAATAAAAAATAAATATCTAATATTAACAAATTTACTAACCTGTACGTTTGCTATAGCTTCTTACTGGATTTTTGGAAAATCTCTAACACTAGTTTTTCAAGTTTTAATTAGTATTTTTTTGATTATTAGTTGGCAAAGAAAATTTAAAGACTGGATATTTATCGCTTACCCAATTTTTGGAATATTTTTTACAACTTTTTTGGGGATAAAACTTTCATTAAGTGCTAATCAAATTTGGCATGTATTTATTGGACCCTCAGGAACAATAAGTGTTTTAGCATTTTATATTGTATTAAATAGATCAAGAAAAAAGATCTCAAAAAATATAATTTAGATTTAATTATGTTTAGATAAATATTTAATATATTTGCATTCTTGCTGATTTACTAATTAGTGGTATTTCTGGTTCAACTCCAGATATGCATTGAATTAAACAAAATATAAATATTGCTAAAGTTAGAATAAATAAGAATAAGCCTAGTTCAGCTATCGGGAAAATTCTTAGTAAATATGAGAATAAAATAAAAGCTATATCTAAAAGTAAAGCTTGGCATCCATTGAATCTGACAAAATAAGGGACATTTGGATTTCTCACAACTCCAGCAAATAAGATTAGAAATGATATTAAGCTTCCAAAAGGTAGACTGTTTTCAATTATTGCGATTGGCAAAGTAAAAACGTATAAGATTATTTTTAAATAAGCGAATTTATAAAATAAAATCGATCCAAAAGGTAATACAGCCTTTAAGGGAATAGTGTATATGAATATAGAGAAAATTTTTTGCGAGATTGAAATCAATTAATTTTTTGAAAACCTTATTCATATTAACCTTTTAATTAGATATTTATAGATTAAAAATTTCTAATTGTATATTTTTAAAATTCCAACCGATTCTTTAAATAAAGAGCAAATCAAAATCTTTTTATTAATTCTTTATTCAATCTAAATACAATCTATAGACAATCTATATAGATATTATTAAGATATATTCATAGAAACAAACTTATGTCCAAGAATTGGTCTTACTATAGAGAAGAATGGCTTAAAAACACCTCTCTTCAAGAAGAGGATGCCAAATGGGCGCTGGAAGCCCTTATTGATACAGAAGAAGAATTATTTGAGATAGAAAGAGGACTTCAAAATAAGGAAGATATCTTTGGAAAAATAAAAATTCTTAAAAAGAAAGTTAGAGACAATCTTTCTACAAAAGAAATAAGCCTAGATAATATTTCTTTAAATGCTTCAAACTCAAATAAGTTACAAATCTCAGTTCCATCGAATATTAATTATCTTTTAAAAGTATGGGCAGCTGCAGAAGGTAGAGACTTATCAAGTGTTGCATTTCAATGTCTTGAGACGGGTTTAAGAGAGATGAAAAGTAAAGGTAGCATACCTTCAATTGCTACTAGCAGATATGATTCTGCTTGCAAAAAGAGAATTGCTTTAGCGGAAGTAAATAATTTACTTGATAAATATGAATCTGCCCAAAATAAAAATTAAATTCATGTTAAAAAAATACTTACAAAAGAAATATAAAATTTTTAATAATTCCTTACTTATTGAGAAATTTATATTTAAAAGAAATGATTTAAAAGATGGTTTTATTTATACACTTTATTCTGATAATTCAAATCTAATTGAAGTTGGATTCACTCATAGCCATAAAATTCTAGAGAATAAATTGATGTATGAAAAATTCATTTTGCTAGACAAAAAAAAAGGTTCTCTAAAGG
>CACNYU010000034.1 GCA_902624785.1 uncultured Prochlorococcus sp. | reverse complement strand
AAACAATTGAAAAAAAAGTAGTTAAAAATATAAATTTTGAAATAAAAGAAGGAGAAATAGTCGGATTTCTTGGAGCTAATGGTGCAGGTAAAACAACAATACTTAAAATCCTTTGTGGTTTGCTTTATCCATCAAATGGATATATTTCAGTCGCTGGATCTCGCCCTTATGAGAGGGAAGAATCATTTTTAGAAAAAATAACATTAATAATGGGACAAAAACAACAACTTATTTGGGATATACCACCGATTGATTCATTTTATTTAAATGCCTCAATATACGGTATAGAAAAAAAGGAAGCAATAAGAAGAATTAAAGACCTATCTGAAATGCTTGAAATAGATTCTGAACTTTATTTGCCTGTAAGGAAACTATCTTTAGGCCAACGTATGAAAGCAGAATTGCTAGCTGCATTAATTCATAATCCTAAAATTTTATTTTTAGATGAACCTACATTGGGACTTGATATAAATGCACAAGGAAATTTGAGGAAATTTCTTCAATATTATAATAAACAAACTGGAGCGACAATTCTATTAACAAGTCATTATATGAAAGATATAACTTACCTTTGTAAAAGAGTAATCTGTATTCATGAAGGCTACATTACATATGATGGGAAACTAGAGAAATTATTAACAAAACTTACACCAAATAAAGATATATCAATTATATGTAAATCTGCAAAAGATATAGAAAAAATAAGAACACTGAACTTAGAAATAAAAAATATTAACGAAAATCAAATCACTTTCACAGTAAAAAAGTTAGATTTCAAAAACACCCTTAAGGATATATTAAATAATTTTGATATTGAGGATTTACATATTAATGAACCTCCAATCGATGAAGTGATTGGAAAAATCTTAATTAATAAAAAATAAAATGAAAAATAAATCAATATATAAATTTAGTACTTTATTTAAAACTCAATATGCAAATATGCTTGAATATAGAGCTGAGATTGCTTTATGGGCTATTTCAGGGGTTATACCATTTTTCATGTTAAATATATGGACCAATAATGGATTAAACGAATCAATCAATATTAGTAATGTAATGCTTTCTAGATACTTCTTAAGCGCATTTTTTGTTAGACAATTTTCTGTGGTTTGGGTTGTATTTACATTTGAAGAAGATGCTCTTCTAGGTAGGGTATCTCCTTATCTAATTCAACCATTACATCCTTTTTTTAGATACTTTGCTCAACATATTGCGGAACAAATAACAAGATTTCCCTTTGCCTTATTAATAGCCATATTCTTTTTTATATCTAACACTCAAAGTTTATGGATACCATCATTTTTCACTCTATTAATATCCTTAGTTAGCACTTTTTTCTCTTTTTTAATACAATTTTTAATGCAATCAATTATTGCTAGTTTTTGTTTCTGGACAGAGAAAGCTAGCTCTCTTGAAAAATTATTGTTTATTCCAACATTATTTCTTTCTGGATTATTAGCTCCAGTTTCATCATTTCCCAACGTTGTAAAGTCTTGGATTTATCTAACCCCTTTCCCTTATTTAATAGATCTACCTGCAAGTATTTTATCCGGTAATCAAGCCAACATATTTAATGGGATATTAATACAACTTTTATGGATTATTTTATTTTTTTCTATTTTTAGACAAGTTTGGAAATCTGGAACAAAAAAATTCACTGCGATGGGTTTATGAATATTAAAAAGTATTTAAAAGTATATTCATATTTTAATTACTCCTCTTTTTCTATTGAATTGGAATACAAAATTAATTTATTGATTGATTTTTTAACTTCTCTTTTAGGACTTGTTGGAAGTATTTTTTTACTATCTATATTTTTCTCAAATACATATAAGATAGGTGGATGGAACTTCAACCAGGCTTTAATAATACAAGGTATTTATACGATTTTAAATGGAGTTACTAATACTTGGTTTAATCCAAATTTAAAGGAAATTGTAAAATATATAAGAGAAGGGACTTTAGATTATGTATTACTTAAGCCTATTGATAGCCAGTTTTGGATTTCTTTTAAAAGAATCTCACCTACAGGAATAATAGAAATTTTACTAGGTTTCTTTGTTCTTAGTTATTGTTTTTATATAAATAATATATCTCTTACTATTTTTTCATTTAGTTTTTTAGTAATTACATTAATTTGTTCAATATCAATCTTATACAGTTTGTGGTTTTTAATATCCGCAACTACCATTTGGTTTGTAAAAACATGGAATGCGACAGAAGTTTTAAGATCTTTTTTATATATGGGTAGATTTCCAATGGACTCTTTTTCCTTTTCATTGAGAATATTCTTTAGTACAATAATACCAATAACTTTTATAACAACAATTCCATCTGAGGTTATACTAGGTTTCTCTCCTGCATGGAAAATAATTTTAGAAGTTATGGTAGCTACGATATTTTTAATTTTTTCTCGGAGATTTTGGAAATATGCTTTAAGATTTTATACTTCTGCATCAAGTTAATAAAATTCAAGAACTTAATTCTCTACATATATCCCAAATTTTTTGTTTCTTTAATTGTTTAGTTAGCTTAGATAATTTTTTGATATTGCTTTGTGATTTCTCTACAAGAATTAATTTGCATAAATAATTTATTTCGGCATAGCTGGTTAACTTATTTATATTTAATGAAATATTTGTAAAAAGAATAGCAAAAAAAGTAATTATAGATATTGCAAGCGATAATGATAACTTATCTGAAAATCTATCTTGATCGGTTTTTATTTCAAATCTCATTATTCCATTATATATTTTGGACATTTAACAGCGGCTACAGCTATGGCCGCTACCTTAAAATTATCTGACTTTTCAATTACATTTTTTACTTTCAAAGGGCCAAATTCATTACTAGCATCACTATATGCCAATAAAAGTGATTTATAATTGTCATAACCTACATCTCTATATTCACAAAAATTATTTCCAACTAGATTTAATAATGTCAATAGGCTCAATTCAACCATAACTTTTTAAATGATCTTCACTTTTAAGAATAATACAATGTAAAAGGAGTAATTCAAGTGTAAAAAATAAATAAAAAAATTTAGAAGTAATTTTATTTATAAATATTTTAAATAAATCAAGAATATCTTAGAAACAATTGATGATTTCAAATCTGCCACTATCTGTAGTGTTTTAACAACAACAAGTTCGCACTATGGGTGGGGGCTTGCAATTTGCTTGGATTTGGTTTAAAAATAGAGTTCCCCATCACCCGGCTTCACAATTGTGAGGCCTTTTTTTATTTAATAAAATTAAAATTTTAGAATTAGTGACAAACCAATTAAAAAACATAAGAATGTAAATAGTTTCTTAATAAATTTATTACCTTTTAAATTTGACAAATGTGCACCACTAAAACCACCAAGAAAGGAACCTAAAATTAAAATACTTAAAATATTTAAAGGTAAAGGACCAATCTTACTAAGAGCTATAGCTCCTGTTGCATTCCAAAAGATCCCAACAGTAAGAAAAGTAATACTAATCGAACTAAGAAAATCTAGACCGAATGTCTGAATTAATAAAATAGTAACTAATAAACCCGTACCAGAAGATATTGAACCATTTAAAATTCCAATAATAAATACTAAAAAATTGAATTTAATGTAAGTAAATGGTCTAATTTCCTTTTGAATAGGTATCAAACCTAAGTTAGGTTTACTAAAGGAATAAATTCCCAGTAAAATTGTAAATAATGCTAATAATACATACAAATATTCATCGGATATTAATTTGACTATAAGAGTACCTAAAATAACACCTGGGATCCCAAATATTAATAATTGAATAATTATAAAATAATTTTCTTCTATATTTTTATAGTTTCTTATAGAACCTCCAATTCCAAGTGCAACAGTTGCTATTTTATGAGCAGCTAGAGCTTTATAGTAAGGTAACCCAAATAATATTAATGCTGGTAATTGAATTAAACCTGCCCCCCCTCCTGAAATTGAGGAAAATAGATTAGATAAGTATGAAATTATAAAAATTATAAATTGACTAACAATGGTTATATCTTGATTAAAATGAGAAATTAGAAAAATTGTATACATTTTAATCTCAGATAAACTTAATTATAGTAGGATTTGATAAATCAAAACTAAATCTATTGAAGAGTCATAAATCAAAAACAAGTCAATCTGCTAATATTTTTATATATTAGTTTTTATAAATGCATAAACAAGATGCTATATATTTAGAACAATTATGTCCAAAAATAAATAATAAAAATTGGAGAGAATCACTGCATAAAATCACAAGAAACAAATGTATTTATTGTGGATCAGATTCAGAATCAATTGATCACTTATATCCTCGATCTAAAGGAGGAGAAACGATCACAAGTAATTGCGTTCCTTGCTGTCTTTCCTGTAATGGCAAAAAATCAGATAATGATGCTCTTGATTGGTATCGTAAACAAAAGTTTTATGATCCAAGAAGGGCAATGGCTCTTAGGGCATGGTTTAACAATGAATTAAAGTTGGCTTCCTTATTACTTGGATACGTTAAATAGATATTATTAATATTCTTTTTATCAAATTTATAATTTTTTATTTTTATATTAATTGATTCGAATTAACATCAGTTTTATAGCTTTGTGTATAATTATCTTTCCATATTAAAGGTGAATCTATAACTTTTCTTTCTGGAGATTTAACAGAAAAAATTAGTACAAAAATAAAAAATATTGTAATTAAAATTATAATAATTACATTTTTATCAGATATATTGTTCATATATTTAAATTAACCTGATAGCTTTTTGTTAGGTGTTGTTTTTTCATTAATCTCTAAAAAATACTTTTTAAAATAATTAATCCCCTCTTTCCCAGAAAGCCCAAAAGACCAACCACATTTATTTATAACTTTAATAGATATTTGATTTGCTAGATCATCTTTTAATATAAACTTTTTTTGAGGATTAATAGAAAAAGCAACAATGTTTTCTGTATCGATAATTGCAGACCTCATTGCTTGATCTTTAGAGAATCCGCTTTCAATTCCTTTACAGTATTTATTGGAAAAATTATTGGAAATTCTATTCCTTAATGCAATTGCACTTGGATTTGTTGCAGTAGAAGAAAATCCTTGAATTGGACAAATTACGATAATACTAAGAATAATTAAACTAATAAAAATTTTAGACAATTTAAAATTTAAGTAATAAATTTATAATAAATTAAATAAATTAAATTTTAAAGTTTTATGGTTTTAAATGATTTAATTTTTAAAAATTTAAATTTCAATTTATTAAAGATAGTCATATTTTCAAACTCTATAAGTCATAGTAAATGTTAAATAAAGTTATTTATAATGTACATACTCTTTTCAACTTTACTTTTCTTTCCAGATTGGAACAATGGTTTTCCCTCTGATTTCCTAATACTTCATTTTTTCATTGGAGCAATTTTTATCCCTTTTCTAATGATTAGCAGAAGGGCTAGAAATTTTGATAATAAAAATCCTGAGGCATATTCAAATGGCTACAAAGAATTTAACAAATCAACTTACTTAGGTTATGAAGAAATAAAATAATAAAAAAAATTTCGTAAATACCCTATGAAAGAAAATGTAGATCTTACAATTTTTAGCCCAACAGCTCCATTAGGAATTTTTATAATTTTCTGCGGTCTAATATTTAGCTCAATAGTATTCTATATAATTTATGCTGTAAGTACTAATAAAGAATCCTTAGAAGATAAAAAAATGAGAGATAAAAAAAATACTATCCAAAAGGAGAAAATAAATAGACTATTTCCTAAGAAAAAATAGATTTGATTAATTTTATTTTAGAAAGATTTTTATTCGTAATTGATATAACTAAATCCATTGGGTCGAAAAACATTTTTTCAACTTCATTAATACTAAACATCTTAAAAATTCAAGTATATCAAGACAAATTTTTAATTGTGAGGAAAAATAATTTTTAGTAAAGAATACTTTATAAAGTTGTTTAAAAAACATTAATTTCTTAAAATTAAATTAGCATTTTTAAGGGGATAATTAATTTTGATAAGTAGAAATTTATACTTAATTCTTGCTAGTGGAGAAATAAATGGAATAGGTTTTTGGCTAATTGATAGCATTTATAACGAATTCCCATTAATAGAAAATAAAGATTTATTGGATTGCCACAGAAAAGAATTAATAGCCGAGGAATCCGCAAGTGAAATAATAAACGCGATAAATTTTAATATAAGTAATATATTGAATGAGTTAAAAAAAGAGGGTTTTAATATTGAAAAGCCACCAAAAGGTATCACTTTTAATCTCCCATTAATTGTAATGGAAGATATTTTCGACTTTTGGCTAGAAACTTATAAAAATAAAGATTCTTGGCAAACCTGCCTAGGATTACTAAAAATAAAAAAAAGAATTTCACTTTCAAGTTTAATTAAAAGTAAAGCAATTAAAAATCACGTTAAAGATTTAGCAACCATTATAGAAAGTCTTCATACGTATAGACCTTCTTCTCTAGAGAAACATAAACATAAAGATCCAATGTGGAAATAATAATATTTAATAAAGTAGTAAATGTATAATAAGGAGTATATTATTTAAGCTATATATTAATATTAAGGTTTATATTAATATTATTTAAATAAAATGATTAAACAATTTTCATTTAGTCAAGATGACATGAACGGAATAGTTGAAGATACTTATAAGAATATTATCAATGAATGTAAAAATTTAAGAAGAGAAACAAAATGTCCAAATGAACAAATTATAGCTTTATTAAGTTTGGTGGCCTCCACATTTACTCCGACACTTTCCAAAGAATAAATAGGAATAATATTTTGTTTTACTAAGTATATATCTTACTTTTCGCTATAAACTATTTCAAGTAAATTTCATTAATATATTATAGGTATTATTTAATTTTTATA
>CACNYU010000033.1 GCA_902624785.1 uncultured Prochlorococcus sp. | reverse complement strand
AAAAATTATTAAAGATAACATTAGAAAAAAATTACCAATAAATTGTAAAATTCCAATAATTACTTATTCAATAAAAGATGACGAATTATGTGATAAAAATAAAATTTATAATTACTTAAATTTTACTTTAAATAGGATTGGTTATAGTTTTCTAATTTATAATACATATCAATTAGCTAATAATTTAGCTATCAATATAAAAGAAAAAAGATTATTTAAAGGGAAGCAAAAAGCTCAAGCAATTATTGGCAAAATTGCAACTTTAAAAGCCTCAAGCGTTGCATTAAATCCAATAATTTTTATAGATATAGCTGGTAGCGCTACTCTAGATACTATTTTAGTAAATGAATTAAGCAAGATATATGGTTTAAAAGTGAAAAGTGAATCAGCGATAGAACTTATAAAATCATTATCTTTAAATAATATTTTATTAGGAATAACACAAATTGGTATTCATTCATCATTTAATTTAATAAAAAAAATAAGTTTAATATTGGCACCTTTCACAAGTGGCTTATCATTAATTCCATATGGGCCAGTTGCGATAGCTCAAGCAGCGATAGCCTTACATACAACAAAAATCATTGGGAAATTAACGGCTAAGGAAATACTTGAAAGAAGTATGATAAATAATTATGAGCCATTTAAAAGTGTTCAACAAATTATTTTTAAAGATCCAGAGATATTATGTTCCAGTAAATTTTTTATAAATTGCCAAAAGTTAAATAAAGATTATTCCATGTTTATACCTTGAAAAGAAATATTAAAAAAGTCGCATTATTTGGAACAAGTGCAGATCCTCCAACTAATGGTCACAAAAAAATTATTGAAGAATTATCAAAAATTTATAATTCAGTAATCTCTTTCGCAAGTGATAATCCATCAAAAAAACATTCAGAAGATTTATATTTTAGAAATCTACTTTTAAAAACATTAGTCAATGATTTGAATAATCCAAACATATCTTTTGATCAAGATTTAAGTAGTCCTTGGGCAATTTCCTCAATAAGAAAATGTAAAAAAAAATATAATTTAATTGATATAGATTTCGTTATTGGTAGTGATCTTTTAGAAGAAATTATAGTTTGGAAAAACATTAATGAATTTTTCAACGAGGCTAACCTCTTCATAATTCCTCGAATAGGTTTTCCAATAAAAGAGAAAAGTCTAAAATTGATAAAAGATCTTAATGGGAAATTCAAAATTTCTCTATTTAAAATTCCAAAAATTTCTAGTTCAAATATTAGGGAAAGTATAAATTATTCAGGATTACCAAAATGCCTAGTCCCTATAATTGAAAAAAATAATTTGTATAGTTGATATAAGAAAATAAAATAATGAAAATATATCTTGCACAATTCAATCCAATAGTTGGAGATCTCGAAGGCAATGCAAAAAAAATCTTAGAGATTTCACTTCATGCATTTAAAAGTTCTGCAGATATAGTGCTAACCCCTGAACTATCTTTATGGGGCTATCCTCCCAAAGATTTACTTTTTAATAGAAGCTTAATTAAAAAACAGGCTAAAATATTAAATAAACTATCTATTGATATTGCAAATAAATTTGGAAATTTAAGCCTAATTATTGGTATAGCGGAAGCAATAGATGATAATTTCTTTCCAAATTTACATAATTCAATTGCATATATAGAAAAAGGGAGATGGTCAGTAATAGCGCGGAAAAATATCCTGCCTACATATGAGGTCTTTGATGAAAAAAGATATTTTAGATCAGGAAATAAAGTTTCTATTTTAGAAAAAAATATAAATAACAGAATTTGGAAAATAGGAATAACAATATGCGAAGATTTATGGGTTAATCAAAATATAGAAGGTAGAGGCATTCATAAAAGAGACCCAATTCATGATTTTGAATCAGAAGAATTAGATTGTTTAATTAATTTATCTGCATCACCATTCACAATAGGCAAATTCAAAAATAGACAAAAGATAGCAAAAAATGCCTCTAAAAAACTTAGATCAAAAATTATCTATTTGAATCAAATTGGAGGCAATGATGACTTAATCTTTGATGGTAATAGTTTTATCCTAGATACAGAAGGGAAGAAAATAAAACAATTAAGGTCATGTAAAGAAGATTTTTATTGCTGGGAAATAAATAAGCCAAAAAATATTCCTTTTGAGGAAACTAATATTTCTGAAATTGAGTCTATTTTTGATGCCTTAGTATTGGGAGTAAAAGATTATGCAAAAAAATGTGGATTTAAAACTGCATTAATAGGATTAAGCGGTGGTATAGACTCTGCACTAGTTGCTGTTATAGCTGCAGCTGCATTAGGGAACAAAAATGTTTTTTCTGTGGCAATGCCCTCCAAGTGGAATAGCATAAATTCTAAAATTGATGCAGAAGATCTCGCAACAAGGCTTAATATTAACTTTGATACAATTCCAATTGAAAACCTTCTTGAATCCTTTAAAGAAACTTTAGGAGATTCAATAAATATCAGTATTGAGGGCATTGTGTGCGAAAATCTACAATCCCGAATTAGGGGGAATTTACTTATGGCTTTAGCTAATAAAAATAATCACTTATTATTATCTACAGGTAATAAATCTGAACTTGCAGTTGGATACTGTACTTTGTATGGGGATATGAATGGAGGATTAGCTGTTATTGGTGACTTATATAAAACAAAAGTCTTTAAGTTATGTAATTGGATTGATAATGAATTATCTAACCATTCAAGAAAAATATATAATTTGCCTCTAGATAATGAAATTATAGGTAAGCGAATTTATAATAAATTACCAAGTGCTGAATTAGGACCTAATCAATTAGATACTGATTTCTTGCCTCCATATACACAACTAGATGTTATTTTAAAAGGTTTAATAGAAGAAAAAAAAGATTTAAGACAACTTGAGAAAGATGGAAATGACTATAATCTAATTTCAAGCATAATAGGTCTTATTAAGAAAGCAGAGTTTAAAAGGAGACAAGCACCCCCCATTTTAAAATTAAGTAATCAATCTTTAGGAAATGATTGGAGAGTCCCCATTGCTATTAAGAAATTTAACTGAAAACGTTAGGTTTGATTCTTAATGGACTTTAATGGTCTTTTAATAGATTTATAATTAATACCTTCTCGAAAGGCTATCAATAAACCTGCTGCCTCAAAATAATTGTCTACATTAAATATTTTCTTATAGTCAAACCAATTACTAGAAACATTTAAAACTCCTTCGTTTTTAACAGCTATTATATTTAGATCTCTTTCCATACACGCTAACACTGCTTCACCTCCAAGTGCTCTACTAGGAACAACAATAGACTCGATTTCATGAGGGAAGATCGTAATCTTATCATTAAAATTTGGCAAATCAATCAAGTCTGGAGCAGTACTTAAACCAATAAGAACTGAAGGTAAAAAAGTGTAACCTATTTCCTCTGCAGCAGTCCTAGGATCCAAATTTGCCTTCAAATCAATTGGTGCTAAAGCTGGCGCATGAGCACAAGGTATTTTCAAGTATTTACTAATAAGGTGACTGATTACTGCCTCCACTCCAGCAATAATGTCAATGCCTTTCCCTTCTCTGTAAAGATTTACATTCTCAACCTCTATTTCATCTGGGAACCTAGTCACTATTGCAATAGCAGTAATACCTTGATTAATTAAAATTTTTCCTGCTTTTATTAATGTATCTGGATTTTTTAAATATCCACCACTTATGCCTGATAACTCATCACTTATAACTATTTCTACTGGTTCATCAGTGATCACATAAGAAGCGATATCAATACCTAAAGTAGCTATGCATGCATCAACCACCTGTAAATGCCTTAAGAGTATTTCATTATCTATATTCTTATCAAAAATTATCCCTATTTTTTGCTGATTGACTTTTTTTAAACCTATTTCTGCTCTGGCAAATCTATCAAGATTATATCCTTCAACATAAAAAATCCTTTCATCTTTTTCTGAAAGCATTCCTCCATTCATCACATTTGGGTGAGTAACTAAACATCCTGAAGCTGAGGCTAGTAGTTTGGCGGTTGGGAGAGCATCACCTGCAAAACCTCCAATCTCGCATCCTATACCTGTTGGTATTACTAGAATAGTTGGAGTGGTTCTCATTATATTGATAACAACATATTGAAGTTTTAGTTCGATACTAAGGCGTTAATTTTTAATATTTTTTTATTTCCTACAATAACGATATCGTAAATTGACCATCTAATTATTTCTCCTTTTATTAAAATCTTATCGATAATAAATTTTCTCAAATCCTTTGAATTTATATGTTCAGGTAGTGGTAATTCATAATAAATTGACTGCATTGTTGATAATCAATAAATTTATTAAGTAGCTGATCCACCAACAACTTCTAAAATTTCTTGAGTAATAGCAGCCTGTCTAGCTTTATTGTAAGTAAGATTTAAATTGTTTGCTAATTCTTTAGCATTATCACTTGCATTATTCATCGCTGTCATTCTACAAGCCAATTCAGAAGCTGCTGACTCTTGGAGTGCTCTTAAAATCTGATTCTGGAGATATAACGGTAATAAAGAATCTAATAATTGATCTGGACTTTGTTCAAACACCATATCTGAAGATAATTTATCACTTTCGGGTTTTGCCACATTTGATTTCTCAACACGCAGCTGACTATTTTTTGTAGTCAGTCTAAAAATCTCATCATTTTCTTCTGCTATCCCTTGAGGATCCAGTGGCAATAAAGTTTGAACTACTGGCGCACAGCTTACAAGTGTAATAAATTTTGTATAAATTATTTCCACTCTATCTGAGCTTTCCGATAAAAATTCTGCTAAAACTTCAGAAGTAATCCCCTCTGAATCTTTTGAAGTTGGTACTTGCTCTAGTTCTTTAAAAGTGCTTTTTATAGCATATTTATCTTTCCTATTTTGAAAATATCCAATTGCTTTCTTGCCCACCAAAATTAAATTAGTCGAAAATCCTTGCTTTACTAATTCTGAATATCTTGTTTCAACTTTTTTAATTACATTTGTATTATATCCTCCACATAAACCTCTATCAGCAGTTATGCATACCAATGAAATTGTTTTGATATTTCTTTTAGAAAGTAGTGGCGAATCAGAGGATTCAAATTGCATTCTTGTTTGTATGTTCTGTAAGACTCTTGCGAGTTTATCTGCGAAAGGTCTGCTCTTGAGAACTTGATCTTGTGCTCTTCTAACTTTTGCTGCAGCAACTAATCTCATCGCCTCAGTGATCTTTCTAGTGTTTTTTACAGAAACAATTCGGTCCCTGATTTCTTTAAGATTTGGCATGATTTTTTTCTAGAAATATGTTTAAATTTTGGCGAGCATTGCCGATTTAACTTCGATAATCACTTCCTTAAGAGTAGCCTCTAGTCCCTCATTAAGTTTTTTCTCTTTAAGAATTTCCTCTATAAAATCAGCTTTGTTTAATTTGAGGTATTCTCTTAATTCTAAAGCAAATTTTGTTACATCTTCAACAGGGACTTCATCAATTAAGCCTTTAACTCCAGCGTATACAACAGCAACTTGTTCTGCCAGATTTAAGGGGGAGAATTGAGCTTGCTTTAGTAATTCTCTAAGCCTCTTACCTCTCTCAAGTTGTTGTTGAGTTGCTTCATCAAGATCTGAAGCAAATTGAGAGAACGCAGCTAATTCGTCGAATTGAGCTAATTCTAATTTTAAAGTACCTGCAATCTTTTTAATTGCCTTTGTTTGAGCAGCTCCACCAACCCTACTGACTGAAATACCAACATTTATTGCTGGTCTTAGACCAGAGTTAAACAAATCAGCACTTAAGAAGATTTGTCCATCAGTAATTGAGATAACATTTGTTGGTATGTATGCAGAAACATCTCCGGCTTGCGTTTCAATAATTGGTAATGCTGTCATTGAACCTCCTCCCATATCGTCAGAAAGCTTTGCTGCTCTCTCAAGCAAACGGCTGTGGCAATAAAAAACATCCCCAGGATATGCTTCTCTTCCTGGCGGCCTTCTTAAAAGGAGTGACATTTGCCTATATGCTTGAGCTTGTTTTGTTAAATCATCATAGATAACGAGCGTAGCTTTACCCTGATACATAAAATGTTCAGCAATAGCAGCTCCAGTATAAGGAGCTAAATATTGTAAAGCTGCTGCTTCTGAAGCGCCCGCACTTACCACAACTGTGTAGTCAAGTGCTCCCTTCTCTCTCAAAACTTCTACAACGTTTGCTACAGAAGCAGATTTCTGGCCAACTGCTACGTAAACACAGGTAACATCTTGCCCTTTTTGATTAATAATGGTGTCGATAGCAATCGCTGTTTTCCCAGTTTGCCTATCCCCAATAATTAATTCTCTTTGACCTCTTCCAACAGGTATCATCGCATCAATAGAAGTAATACCTGTTTGCATAGGCTCATAAACAGATCTTCTTTTAATAATCCCAGGAGCCAATTCCTCAATAAGTCTATTATCACTTGTGGGTATTTCGCCTTTCCCATCAATAGGTTGACCTAATGGATTAACAACTCTCCCTTGCATTGCTTCTCCCACAGGGACAGAAGCAATCTTTCCTGTAGCTTTTACTGTACTTCCCTCTTGTACTCCTAGAGCATCACCCATCATAACAGCTCCTACATTGTCATCTTCTAAATTAAGAGCTATTCCTTCAGTTCCATCTTCAAACTCAAGTAATTCTCCAGCCATTACTTTTTCTAAGCCATAAATCCTGGCAATACCATCACCAATTTGAAGAACTGTTCCTACATTACTGACTGAAACAGATTGATCATAATCAGTTATTTGTTGTTTAAGTATTGAACTGATTTCATCTGGACGTATAGATACCATTTTTTTTAAGAAATAAGGGTGATTTTGAAATTACTTGGAAAGTGAAAGACCAAGTTTTCTAATTTGTGATGCGATACTTGCATCTATTACTTTAGATCCTACACTTGCGATGAAACCGCCAATAAGTGCTGGATCAGTTTTAGTAACTAATTCTAGTTTTTCTGTCCCAGCAATAGAAATAATTTTTTGTGTAATTAAATCTTTT
>CACNYU010000032.1 GCA_902624785.1 uncultured Prochlorococcus sp. | reverse complement strand
CATTTGACTTTTTATTATAAATATTTAAAAAACTACCTCTTCCTCCATCAGTCCTCATTTTAAAACCGAATAGATTACTTTGATCGTAAGAAGCTTCAATAGCCAATGCTCCTGCACCATCTCCGAAAAGGATACAGCTTCCCCTGTCTTCCCAATCAACATAACTTGATAATTGATCAGAGCCTATAACTAATGCTCTCTTGTATTTACCTGAGCTTAAATATTGGGAGGCAGTAATTAAAGCGAATAAAAAACCACTACAAGCAGCCGTAAGATCAAAAGCTAAAGCATTCTTTGCTTGTAATTTTGCCTGAATCAAAGGAGCAGAACCAAATAGATCACTTGGAGTAGAAGTAGCTAATATTATTAAATCAATAGATTCAGAAGCCCAATCAGCCATATCCATCGCTGATAATGCAGCTTTAAAACCCATGTCTGACACATTTTCATCTATTTCAGCTATTCTTCTATTTGAGATACCAGTTCTTGTTTGAATCCACTCATCACTTGTATCTACAATTTGACTAATTTTTTCATTACTCAAAACTTGAGCAGGTAAATAACTCCCGCAACCTTTAAAGGTTATTCCAATATTGGCAAAGTTTGAACCTTTCAAGAACTTTAATTAATACTTATATAAGTCAAACATAAATTAGACACAATATGTTTAAGAATTTAAAACTGGTAGTTTTTGAAGTTGGATTAAGTGCTCCATAACATCGTGATTCACGGCTGAATGTGCCAATCTTAATGCGCTTACAACAGATAATGATTTACTACTTCCATGACCAATTACACAAATGCCATTTACACCAAGTAACAATGCTCCTCCATGCTCTGCATGATCTAATCTTTTTTTAATCCTCAATAAATTACTTTTTAAAAAAGCAGAACCAACCTTCCCTCTCCTTCCTCTAGGTAATTCAGATTTTAGAATATCTAATAAAACACCACCAACTGACTCTAAAAATTTTAGCAGTACATTACCAGTAAAACCATCACAAACAACAACATCAAATTCTCCACTTAAAACATCTCTTCCTTCGCAGTTTCCCAAAAAATTTAAATCTTTTTCTTTTGAAAGCAATTTAAATGTTTGTAATGAGAGTTCATTTCCTTTGCAATCCTCCTCACCAATATTTAAAAGACCTATTTTGGGACTATCTATTTGCAAAACATCTTTAGCATAGATATTTCCTAGTAATGCAAATTGCAGCAAATAGTTCGGCTTACAATCAGTATTTGCTCCAACATCTAATACTAAAACCGGACGACTTTGGTCTCTAGTTGGAAATAATGCACCAATTGCTGGTCTATCTATACCCTTAAGCCTTCCAATTCTAAATATTGCTGATGCCATTAATGCCCCAGAATTCCCTGCAGAATAAACTGCTTTAGCTTCATTATTTTTTACTAAATTCATCGCTACATTAATGCTCGCTTCCTTTTTTTTACGAACAGCTGTTGCCTCTTCGTTCATACCTATTGGAGAGCCACTAGCTACTAATTCAAATCGATTATTTTGTATTTCTTTCTCCATTAATTCAGATAATCCAATTTTCTTAGCAGTCACATTAATTTTTTCAATTTGACCAACAAATTTTATATTAATTGGAAGTCTTTGTATTGCATCTAAGCAGCCTTCAAGTATAGGACCTGGAGCATGATCTCCTCCCATACCATCAACAGCTATCCAAACTCTTTTACTATTATTAATAATATCTTTACCACTTGAGTTCTCACTAGTTTGGAGGCGTTTTAATGGATCAAAGACTAATGGCTGTAGTGTATTTTTGGCTATAGAACCAGCACTTGAGACTACATTCCCTGCGACATTACTTGCTGTGTTGACAACTGATCCAGCACTTGAAACTACATTCCCTGCGACATTACTTGCTGTGTTGACAACTGATCCGGCACTAGAAACTACATTTTCAGCGACATTGCTTGCTGTAGCGGCAGAATTAGCAGCAGAATCAACAATAGAAGTAACCGCAGTATTTCTCTTATACCAAATAACTAATCTCCTAATAGCTCTAGCTTTATTGATTTTCCTATAATTTTCTTTAGCCATTTAATTACCTTCAAAAGGGGCGATATCGACAATCCTCTGAAATAAATACCCTGTTCCCCTAGCTGTAAGAATTAATTCAGGATTTGCTGGATCAGCCTCTAACTTTGATCTAAGTCTAGAGATATGAACATCAACGACTCTTGTATCTACATGCCTTTCAGGTGTATATCCCCAAACCTCTTTTAATATTTCTCCTCTACTAAAAGGCTCTCCTGACCTGCTGACCAGTAATTCCAATAAACTAAATTCCATTCCTGTTAATCTAATCCGTTCATCACTTTTAAACACTTGTCTACGATTTGTATCGATTTTTATATCTGTGACTTGTATTAGCCCAGAATTAGGCATCCCAGCAATTTGTTCTTTATCTATTCTTCTCAATACACATCTAATTCTTGCCTCAAGTTCTTTTGGACTAAAAGGTTTAACAACGTAATCATCTGCTCCTAACTCTAATCCAGTAATCCTATCTGCAACATCTCCTAATGCAGTTAACATCACGATAGGAACATCAGAATCTTTTCTTAATTCTTGACAGACACCATATCCATCTAATTTTGGCATCATTACGTCAAGGACCACTAAATCTGGCTCATGATCTCTAAACAATTTAAGAGCCTCTTTACCGTCAGAAGCGGTTACTACCTTATAACCAATCATAGAGAGCCTAGTCTCAAGTATTCTTCTGATACTTGCCTCATCATCTGCGACGAGAATTGTTTCTTTTGTTTGACTTGATGCAGCCATTTGTTGCTATTAGCTAATCAGCATGAGTATTTAACCTTTACCTAATCTAACTTGTTAAGGGGCAATATCCCAAACAACTTTTGTAGAAATTTTATCTTCATGAGCAAAATGTTAAATAAATCCTCAAGATATGTTTGTCAAAATTGCGGTTATGAAACTTCTCAATACTTTGGCAGATGTATAAATTGTAAAGAATGGAATTCGATTATTGAGGAAGAGAAAAGTTCTGTTTCTAAAAAAAATATTATTAATAAAAGTAAAAAGTCAAAACTTTTTACAGAAATTAAAATTGAAGAAATCACGAGAATTAAGACTGGGTTTAATGAATTTGATAGAGTCTTAGGTGGAGGATTGATTCATGGTTCAATCATTTTGCTGGGGGGGGAACCTGGTATTGGTAAAAGTACGCTTGTTTTACAAGCTGCCGGCAAAATGTCTTTATCTCATAATGTTCTTTATATTACTGCTGAGGAATCATTAGAGCAGGTCAAGGTAAGATGGACTAGATTGAATCAAAGAAATTCTAATTTAAAAGTTTTTGCAGAAAATAACTTATCAATAATTATTCAAGAAATTAAAAATATTAAGCCAAATATCGCCATTATAGATAGCATTCAAGCAATTAATAATAGTGACTTAGAAAGTGCATCTGGATCAGTATCACAAGTAAGATCATGTTCTTCTGAATTACAAAAATTTGCAAAAGATAATAATATTGCGCTTCTCATTATTGGACATGTTACTAAAGATGGAGCATTAGCTGGACCAAAGACTTTAGAACATTTAGTAGATGTAGTACTTAATTTCGAAGGCGATCATATTGCTAGTCATAGATTATTAAGAGGCATAAAAAATAGATTTGGTGCGACTTTTGAATTGGGAATTTTTGAAATGCTTGAAAATGGTTTAAATGAAGTTAAAAATCCAAGTTCTAACTTTACTAATAAAGAAAATATAGCTGGAGTTGCTACAACAATTACCCTTGAGGGAACTAGATCTTTCGCTGTTGATATCCAGTCATTAGTAAATAAAACTTTCTTCAATAATCCTAAACGAGCAACTACTGGCTTAAATATTAATAGATTACACCAGATAATTGCTGTTATTGAGAAGCATGTTGAATTGAAATTATATGAATTTGATTGTTATGTGGCTACAGCTGGTGGTTTTGAAATCAATGATCCTTCATCAGACTTATGTGTAGCAATATCAATCATTTCCAGCCTCATAAATAAAAATCCGATAAAAGATTGCGCATTTATTGGAGAACTTGGTTTAAATGGTCAAGTGAGAAAAACTAACAATATTAAATCTAAAATTGAAGAGTGTATAAGATTAGGTTACAAAAAAATGTTAATTCCTGAGACTAATAATGAAATACTATTGAAATTTAAAAATACTATTAATTTAATAGAAGTTGAAAATATCAAAGCAGCAGTAGCTTTAGCTTTAGAAAATTAACAAATACTATAAATAAATATCTATATTGCTTCTTCCAGTGGTTTTAAGCCAATTTTCTATATCTAAATAGCCACCAGGATATAACCTGACAGCCTTAGTCCAAACCTCTGCTGCTTTATCAAACCAGATATCCCTTTGATCAAAATCTCCACTTTGTTCAGAATATCTTCCTCTTTTTTCATAAATTAATCCAATATTTTTAAGACAAGAAGGTTGTTTAGGATTTTCAATTAATGCTTTTTTATAAGTTTCAATAGCAAGATCCTCATCACCATTACTCATATAAATTATTGCCATATTTTTTAAAGTCTCGCCTCTATCAATCGGACTTTCTTCTAACAATAAACTTTCTTGATAATATTCAAGAGCTTCTGAATAATCTCCATTGTTTTGTGCAGCCAAACCATCCCTATAATATATATATGCCTTTTTTTCTTTTTCAGCTATTGGAAGAATTTTCACAATTGATTCTGCGATGACTGTAAAAGCTTTATCTATAAAATTGTCTCTGTTTTGATTACTAGGCACTTTAAACTTTAATAAAATAAATAGAAAATTAAGATTAAACTATTTAAAAAAAATCACTAACATTTATGATAGTAATTAATAAACTTAAATTATATTAAGCTATTTAAAAGGCATATGAAAAGCATACAACTTAATATTAGCGGAATGAAATGTGGAGGATGTGTTCAAACTGTTGAGAGGATTTTAAATGACAGCGAAGGAACTAAAAATGTTACTGTCAATCTTTTAACAGAAAGTGCTTATTTTGATATAAAAAATAAAAACTTAGATATTAATGAAATATTAGATAATCTATCCAATAATGGCTTCCCTTCAAAAATTTATACAAATGATTTTGCAGAAAAAATTAATAAAGCAGAATTAAATAAAAAAGAAAAATGGATTAATAAATGGAAAAAACTTAATTTTGCATTTATTCTTTTATTTGTTTCAGTATTAGGCCATTTAGCTGAAGGAGGTTATATTAATTCGTCATTACTTGGAAATATTTATTTTCATGCATCTATTGCAACTACTGCACTCCTTTTCCCTGGGAGGCCAATAATACTTAAAGGTTATAAATCATTTTTACAAAAGAGACCAGATATGGATACTCTTGTAGCTTTAGGAGTTACAAGTGCTTACATAACTAGCCTCATATCTTTAATTTTTCCAGCAAGTGGATTTCCTTGTTTCTTTAATGAACCAGTAATGTTATTGGGTTTTATATTGCTTGGACGTTTTTTAGAAGAACGAGCTAAATATCAAACTGGATCTTCAATTAATGAATTATTAGATTTACAGCCTGAAAAAACACTTATTTATGATAAAAATGGTGATATTAGGGAAATTAGAGTAAATACATTAAGCCCTAATGATGAAATTAAAGTTCTAGCTGGTGATAGGATACCGGCTGATTGTTTTGTTTTAGAAGGCAATTCTCTTATAGATGTTTCACATATTACTGGAGAATCAAAACCTATTGAGGCCAATGAAGGGGATAACTTACTTAATGGTTCTCTAAATTTAAACTCTAGTTTACGCTTAAAAGTGATCAAAGTAGGATCTGACACTTCATTAGCCAAACTTGTAAATCTTATTGAATCTGTTCAATCACAAAAACCATCTATTCAAAGATTAGCAGATAAAATAGCTGGTAAGTTCACATATTTTGTACTTTTTACATCAATATCAAGCTTCATTTTTTGGTGGCAAATAGCTTTTAGAATATGGCCAAATCTAATTAGAAATGAAAATATTGGCTTATCTATCCAAAACAATCACTCTTTGCATAGTTCTTTAGGTAGTAATGCAGATAACCCTCTTACACTTGCGATACAACTATCTATAGCTGTATTAGTAATTGCCTGTCCATGCGCATTAGGATTAGCAACTCCTACTGTAATAACAGTTGCATCTGGTAAGGCTGCGAAAAAGGGAATACTTTTTAAAGGGGGGGATAAAATAGAGATTGCATCAAAGATAGATTCAATTATTTTTGATAAGACCGGGACTTTGACAAAGGGATCACCTTATGTTGTTGGCTACGTTGGTAGTAAGGATGAAACTCTTCTCCTACAAATTTCTGCGAGTTTAGAAAATGAAAGTAGACATCCGATAGCGAAATCACTAATTGAAGAAGCAAAAAAACAAAATATAAATTTATTTCCAATAAAGAATATAAATACTGAAACCGGTCGAGGGATTTCTGGAGAATTGCACTCAATTAATGGAGAAATAAAAGTAGGAAATTTACAATGGTTAGAGAATCACGATGTTGAAATAAGTGATGAAATTAAAAACAAAATAAATGCAACTGAGATGCAAAAATATTCTATTATAGGGGTAAGCATCTCTACCAATCTTATCGGTTGTATTCTTTTGGGAGATACATTAAGAGAAGATGCTCTATCTTCAATTAAAAAATTAAGAGAAGATGATCTAGACATTTATATTTTTAGTGGAGATAGAAAAGAATCTGTTATAGATTTAGGTAGGAAACTTAATTGTAAAATAAACGAATTAAAATGGGAATTATTACCTGAAGATAAACTGAAAAATATTGAGAAATTAAAAAATAATGATAATCAGATAGTTGCGATGGTGGGAGATGGAATCAATGATGCACCAGCTTTAGCAGCATCAAATCTTGGTATAGCCGTTGGCTCTGGGACTCAAATCGCGAAAGCAAACGCGGATCTTGTTTTAATGGGTGATAAATTAAATGGTCTTCACTATGCTTTAAAGCTTGCAAAAAAAACTATTAGCAAAATTAAACAAAATCTTTTTTGGGCTTTTGGATATAATCTTATTGCAATCCCTTTAGCAGCAGGTGTTTTATACCCTAAATTTGGAATACTTTTATCTCCTTCAATTGCAGCACTTTTAATGGCTATTAGTTCAATTACAGTAGTAATAAATGCATTATCTTTAGACTAGATGGAAGGAAAATTTATTGTTCTAGAGGGAATCGATGGTTGTGGTAAAACAACCCAAATTAATGAACTTTCCAAATGGTTACCAAAAAGTGGTTTAATAAACAAAAATGCAACTTTAATTAAAACAAGGGAACCTGGAGGTAGCATTATAGGAAAAGAAATTAGAGATATGATTTTAAATAATAAAAAATCATATTCACCTTCGATCCTAACTGAATTACTATTATACGCTGCTGATAGAGCAGAACATATTTCTAAAATAATATTACCTGCATTAGAAAATGGAAATTGGATAATAAGTGACAGATTTTCAGGTTCAACATTAGCTTATCAAGGCTATGGCAGAGAAATAAGTATCGAAATCATTAAGCAATTAGAAAATATTGTTTGTCAAAACATCAAACCTGACTTAACATTTTTTTTAGAGATATCACCGGAAGAGAGTATACAGAGGAGAAAGAATAAAGTCGCAGATAGAATTGAATCTGAAGGCATAGAATTTTTAAAGAAAGTAAATCATGGATTTAAATTAATTGCTTTGGAAAATAATTGGGAAATAATAAAAGCCTCTGAAGATTTAAATTCGATATCAAAACAAATACAAACATCATTAATCAATAAATTTTTTTTAAAAAATTAGTTATTGATTTTTTATGGATACTAAAAATACAAATGCCATCAAATTAAAGTTAAAAAAAATTGTTCAAGATAACGTTATATCTAATGCTTATATCTTTTATGGCCCTCAATATGCCGGAAAAAAAGAAACAGCATTAA
>CACNYU010000031.1 GCA_902624785.1 uncultured Prochlorococcus sp. | reverse complement strand
AGAGGGTCCAGAAATTTCAATTTTTGCTCTTTGTGATGGCAAGAAATATATCCTTTTACCATCAGCTCAAGATCATAAAAGAATTGAAGAAAATGATAAAGGATTAAATACTGGAGGAATGGGAGCATATTCGCCAACTCCTATTTTATCTAAATCAGAGCTCTCAAAAATTTGTAAAGATATAATTAAACCAACCATTGATGGATTAATTAAAAGAAATATTGAATATAAGGGTGTATTGTATTTCGGTTTAATGATCACGAAATCTGGACCAAAAGTAATAGAATATAATTGCAGGTTTGGTGATCCTGAATGTCAAACAATTATGCCTTTAATGGATAGTAATTTTGTCAACATTCTCTATAAATGTGCAATAGGTAATCTAAGCGGAGATGAAAAAGCTTTATCCTCCTCAAAAGTAAGTGGATGCGTAATAGCAGCATCAAAAGGTTATCCAGAGAAATATGATGTTGGCTTTCCAATAACTTTTAATTTTGATGAAAGAGAAGATATTCAAATTTTTCATTCAGGAACGTCAATTGACAGAGATGGGAAAATCATCTCGGATGGAGGGCGAGTATTAAGCGTTGTTTGTCAAGGTGATAATTTTGATAGTGCTTTTAGTATGGCTTATAAAGTTTTAAAAAATATTCATTTTGAGGGTATTTACTATCGGAGAGATATTGGACATCAAGTAAGAAAAAATTATTGTAATGAGGACCTCTAATGGATCAAAAAACGAACACTAACAAAAATAAATTTTTCTTATCTGATAATGTCGAAAATAATACTGAAAATAATTATTGGTGGGAAAGCCTATTAAAATGGTGGAGTGGTTTTAGTCTAAGAACAAAGTTATTAGCTATCGCAACACTAGTAGTCAGCCTATTAATGACAGGAATAACTTTCTTTGCTTTAAATAGCATCCAAAGAGATGCAGGTATGAATGACACCAGATATGCAAGAGATCTAGGTTTATTACTCTCAGGAAATGTAACTGAACTTGTTGCTAATAATCAGAAAAAAGAAATTTCTAATGTTGCAGAAAAATTTTGGAGATCTAGTAGAAATTTAAGATATATTTTTTTTACTAATGAAGATGATATAGTTCAACTAGGAATTCCAATTAGTGCTAGCCCCTCAAGCTCTAATAGTCAATTCCAACTTACAAGAAAACTAAAATTACCCTCCGAATTAAAGAAAAGACCACAATTCCCGGTAGTTAAACAACATTCAACTCCTCAAGGTCAAGTTACAGATGTTTTTGTTCCCATACTTTGGAAAGGACAATATCTGGGGACTTTAGCATTAGGAGTAACCCCAAACAAAAAAGCATTAGCTAGTGCGGCTCTTACAAGAGAGGTAACAGTTGCAGTTTTTATTTCAATTTGGGTCTTGGTTATTCTTGGAGCAGTATTTAACGCACTCACAATCACAAGGCCAGTAAGAGAGTTAGTTAGAGGTGTAAGAGAAATTTCTCAAGGTAATTTTAAGTCAAGAATATCTTTTCCAATGACAGGTGAGTTAGGAGAGTTACTAACTTCATTTAATAAAATGGCATCTCAGTTAGAAGACTATGATGAGGCAAATATTGAAGAACTGAAGGCTGCTCAAATAAAACAGCAATCTTTAATATCTACTATGGCTGATGGTGCAATACTATTAGACTCTAAAGGTAAAATCGTTTTAGCTAATCCTACTGCAAAGAGACTTTTTAGATGGGAAGGTAGATATTTAGAGGGGAAAGATTTATTAAACGAAATTCCTGAAATCCTTTCAAATGATTTACATGCCTCCATTGAATCAATACTTGAAAAGGATAAGGAAAGCGATGACATAAGATGTAGTGTTGGAGAGCCACCTCGTACTTTAAGAATAGTTTTACAGTCAGTGCTTGATACTAACAAAGTTCAGTTAAAAGGTATAGCTGTTACCGTACAAGATCTCACAAGAGAGGTTGAACTCAATGCTGCACAAAATAGATTTATAAGTAACGTTTCTCATGAATTACGTACTCCTCTTTTTAATATAAAAAGCTATGTTGAGACTTTATATGATTTAAAGGATCAATTAACTAACGAAGAACAATTAGATTTTCTTAGTATTGCAAATTCAGAAACTGATAGACTTACTCGTCTAGTTAATGATGTTCTAGATTTATCAAGATTAGAGTCAGGGAAATTAATTCAACTTGAGCCAATGGATGTAAAACCTGCTATAGAACAAACCTTGAGAAATTATAAACTTAATGCCATCGAAAAAAATGTCTCTCTTGCTAGTGATATAGAAGAAAATATCCCATCAATATTGGGTAACTGGGATTTATTATTACAAGTATTTGATAATTTATTAGGAAATGGTTTGAAATTTAGTGCTAAAGATAGCACTTTAATGATCAGAGCGTATACATGGCCAGATTCCTGTCCTGCTCTCCCTCCAAACGAATCTCTAGAAGCTCCGCAATGTGAACTTGTTTCTCCTTTACCTAAAATTAGGATAGAGATCGCAGATACCGGATGCGGTATTTCTCAATCGGATCAAGAAAAAATATTCGATCGTTTTTTCAGAGTAGAAAATGCAGTCCATACTGAACAAGGTACTGGTTTAGGTCTATCGATTGTTAGAGGAATTATTGAAAAGCATGGGGGAGAGGTAAGGATGGCAAGTGAATTAGGAACTGGTACCACTTTTTGGTTTGACCTCCCATTAGAACAGTCAGATAAAGATGAAATTCTTTTAAATACAATCAATAATGAAAAGAAACTATCCGGTAGTCAAATAGAAGAATTTATTTAACTTTTATCTATGCCTTTAAAAACATTTCGCAAATTTTCATCAGGAATTATTCTATGAGGAGCCCCACTAAAAATCTGTTCAAAATTAGAAAATGAATCTTTAATTTCAGGTCCACTACTTGTGATAATAAACTCTCTTATCCTTTTATCATGCCATGAACCTCGCATTTTAAAAACATTCAATGCTCTAGCCATTTCCCCTTTTATTTCTACATACTGCAGTAATAAAATAGTATCTGTAATTGTAGATATATGAGAATCTGTGATTGAATGACTTCCCATAAACTCTTCTGCTGTATTTGTAAAAAAACCAGCTATCTCTTCTTGTTTAGCATAACCAGTAACCCCAATAACAAACTGCCTAAATGCATTTAAACTAACTCCTCTCGCTAAAGCCGATAGAGAATCAATAGCCATCCTGGTTGGTTTAAATTGGTTTATTTGAGTCTTAATAATTTGTAAATGATCTTCAAGTCCAGTTGACTCTGGATACGCACATATAATTTTCAGTAATCCATCACTTTCCATTTTTTCAAAATCAATTCCCCAACTGGTTGCGTTTCTTAGAAGTTGAGCTCTTGATTCCTCATAGGCAAAAAGAATTGCTCTTTCTTTATTTCTATATGCATCTTCTATAAATTTGGAGACAAGCATCGTTTTACCAGTTCCCGTTGCACCAGTTGCAAGGATAATAGAATCTTGAAAATAACCACCACCACACATTTCATCAAGATCTTTCACACCAGAACTTATTCGTATATTTGATGATCTTTGAGTCAATCTCATCGCTCCTAAAGGGAAAACACTTATACCGTTTTCGCCCATTGTGAATGGGAATTCGCCTTTCATATGTGTAGTACCTCGCAACTTTAAAACCTCTAGTGTTCTTCTTCTTTTCTCAGACTCAAGAACATTTCTAAGCAATACAACATTATCTGAAACAAATTCTTCAACGCCATAACGTGCAATCGGTCCATAATCATCAACCCTTTCAGTTGTCATTACTGTAGTAACTCCTATTTCTTTTAATCTCGCAATTAATCGAAAAATTTCTCTTCTAACAACATATATCGCATCATATTGTTGAAATACTGCAGTTATAGAATCTATAGCCACTCTTTTTGCTTTATATTTTCTTATTGCATAACTTATCCTTTCAATTAAGCCAGACAAATCAAAGTTTCCAGCGACATCCTGGCCATCAGGATCAGGAGAAGCATCTAAGATAAATAATTTATTTTGATCAATAAGATCTTGAAGATTCCAACCAAAACTTGCAGCATTTCTAATAATATCTAATGGTGATTCTTCAAAAGTTACAAAAATACCAGGTTCATCAAAATTATCTATCCCATGATGTAGATATTGCAATGAAAACACCGTTTTACCTGTTCCAGAAGTACCACTTACAAGAGTACTTCTAGAGGTTGGTAAGCCACCCCTACAAACATCATCAAAGCCCTCTATGCCAGTGGGTAATTTTTGAACTTGCATTTTATTTGATTTATTTTGATCTGTTTCTTTCATTTTTTTTTAAATATTTTAGTTTTGAACAGTTGTAGTAAGTATAACTCTTAAGATTTTCCTGTTTTTTATATTAATTGTATTTTAACTCTGATTCATGTAGTTCATCGAAAAGTAAATCTAATCCGATTAAGACTTTTTCCCTGTCAGATAAATCACCAATAATTTTTCTTACAGGAGGAGGAAGTATTTTGGCTAATGTTGGTGTGGCTAAAATCTTATCTTCCTCTGCTAATTGTGGACTTTTTAAAACATCTATCACTTTTAAAGCATAAACCCCTTTAAATTCTGTTTCTAATATTCCTTTTAAAGTATTTAAAGCCCTCATAGAATTAGGCGTATTTCCCGCTACATATAATTTCAGAATATAAGTTTTTCTTGCTACCATTTAACACCTCAAATCATATACATAATATTTATTTTAGATATATCTTGACTAAATACACTAAATAATATGAAAATAGATAAAACCACTCGATTGCAAGTTAAGGTATAATCCAACTTATATTGTTGAGCCTTATTGCGTCCCAAATTACATGACAACAACAAAAAAGAATCCAAAAAATTCAGATGCAGAAAATAATCTTTTTGCTGTAGCAGAAACATCAGGCAGACAATATTTATTTAAAGTAAATAAATATTATGATTTAGATAGGATAAATGCCAAAGAAAAAGAAAAAATCACATTGAAGAATATTCTTCTAATTAAGGACAAAAATGATATATCTATTGGAAAACCTTATATAAAAAATGCAAAAATTGAAATCGAAGTAATGTCTCATTTAAGAGATAAGAAGATAATTGTTTATAAAATGAGACCAAAAAAGAAAACTAGAAGAAAAATGGGTCATAGACAAGAACTTACGAGGGTTATGGTAAAATCTATTACAATTGAAAAAGGAGAATCTAAGAACTCAACAAAAGCAGAAAGTTCTAAGAAATCAACAACTCTCAAACAAGAGAAATCTTAATTAACAAAAAAAATTATGGCACACAAAAAAGGAACTGGCTCCACAAGAAATGGTAGAGATTCAAATTCTAAGCGTTTAGGAGTTAAAGCTTATGGAGGAGAACAAGTATCTGCAGGATCAATTATTATAAGGCAAAGAGGCACTTCCTTCTTACCAGGTTTAAATGTTGGGAGAGGGAAAGACGATACTCTATTTGCTTTAAAAGATGGAGTAGTTAGTTACGAAAGTATCAAAAGAAATTTAAGAAATAGAAAAAGAGTAAATATAGTTATTTAATATTAACTTTCTTTTTGTAAACTCTTGTTGTTATTAACATAGGATGGAAAACTTCTATATATTTTTTTTGTAAAGTTTCAAAAAAAATATTAACCAATTTTTCATCATCAATGTGAAAAGGATATTCATTGTTGTCACCCTTATAAAAGTACCAATTAAATATAGAAACTGAATCTTCTAACATAACTCCATGAAATTTATTTAGTTGCGAAGCAGGATCTTCCAAATGTTCTAATACATCGAGACACACAATTGAATCAAATTTTTTGACTTTTGTATCTTCAATAGATTTATGAAAAGATATTTTTTGTTCCAATCCCAGTTTTCTAGATCTATATTTAACAAATTCTCTATTTGTTTCATTAATATCAACGAAAAAGACATGTTCTACATTCTTTGACATAGCGTTAGCCAATGCATGTGTTCCAATCCCACCTCCAAAATCCAAGACCAAATTTTTAGAAAAAATTTGTTGTAACTTTAAAGTACTTCCGATATATTCTTTACTAGTCAAATGCCAAGCAGCTAGATCTGCCAGGTGCTTATCTCCAACAATATCTTCATAAAATGCGGAATTTTCAACTGAACTATCGCCAGGATGAATATTAGCTAACTCAATTTTTGCATTATTTAGAAAATTATTAAAATTATCCTCTTTAATTGGTAAAAATTCTATTAAATGTGACTTTAGTTCAAATGCATCTTTACAAAAATCATTTAATATAGTTTCATTATTTTTCATTTTTTATAAGTTACAAGTTATTTAAAATAATAAAATAAAGAATAATTTTTTCACAAAATCTTAATATCTAAATGGAAGTAATTGATGGTTTTTTAAATCTTAATAAAAGTAAAAATTGCACATCTCATGATTGTGTAAAAAAAGTAAAAAGAATTTTTAATCTCAAGAAAGTTGGACATACAGGTACTTTAGATCCACAAGTTACTGGTGTTTTACCTTTAGCTCTTGGATCAGCGACGAGATTTATTCAATATTTACCTCAAGAAAAATCATACGAAGGAATTATTCAACTTGGTATAAAGACAGCAACTGATGATATTCATGGAGAAATTCTGAGCCAAAAAGATATTCCCAAATTAACCTTTGATGAATTAAACAACAGTCTAAATTCATTCAGAGGCACATTTCAACAAATCCCCCCACAAGTTTCAAGTGTTCATGTGAAAGGCGAAAGGGCTTACAAAAAATATTGGAGAAAAGAAAATTTTATTTTACCTTCAAAAGAAGTAAAAGTAGAATCACTAATATTAAAAGATTGGAATGAAGCGAAGGGTCAATTAAGAATAGAAATAAATTGTTCAGCAGGTACTTACATAAGATCTATTGCTAGAGATTTAGGTATTTTATTAAAATCTGAGGGATGCTTGTATGATCTTAGAAGAATTAAAGCATCAGGTTTTAGTGAAGATACATCAATAGATTTAGAGTATCTTATCAACAAAGAAAATCATAAAGAGAAATTCATTATTCCAATAGAAGATGCACTGGACCATTTACCCAAAATTAAT
This sequence comes from uncultured Prochlorococcus sp., assembly GCA_902624785.1. Taxonomy (GTDB): domain Bacteria; phylum Cyanobacteriota; class Cyanobacteriia; order PCC-6307; family Cyanobiaceae; genus Prochlorococcus_A. The sequence continues at coordinate 1,120 of CACNYU010000031.1, read as the reverse complement.
TTAACTAATGAACTAGATATTCTCTATTGGAGGACAGGGAGGCAAATTGAACTTAAATTGACAAATGTAATTAAGAACCATAATCAATTTGAGAAACATAAATTCCTTGTATTCGGCAATAGATACAAACTATTAGGTATCGGTATTTATACTCACAAAGATTTTGATCTTTTACTGCCAAAACTAGTACTTAATCCTCAATAAATTAGTATTTATATATTTCTCTAAAAGGTTTAATTTGAATTCCCTTATAGTAGTATTCTAAAATGTCCTTAGCTTTATATCCACGCATGGCTAAATATTTTGCTCCCCATTGACTCATTCCTACCCCATGACCAGCTCCCATTCCAGAAATCATTAGTGTTTTATTTGAATATTTAATTTTATCTTTTTCTTGATGAGTGTTAACTGAAATAAATTTATATCTAAATAAAGTACTTTTTAATCCCATTTTTTTTCTTAGATTTATTCCCGAGAAATTAAGCGAGCCATTATTACCAATTAATTTAATATTTTTAACACGACCTGTTTTAGTAATGTCTAATATTTCAATATCTTTAATCCCTCCAATTTTAGGGAAAAGCGTTTGCAATTCTTTATTAGAAAATAATTTTTTCCAATACATCTTAGGATTCTTTAGATCAAAATCTTTAACACTTACAAGATAAGGATATTTATTCCTCCAAACATCCTCACTATTTTCTGTCATACCTGCCGAACTACTATGAAATAAAGCATTTATGAGTTTATTTTCATGAGTAATAACTAATGATCTTGTATATCTTACCGCTTTATTTGTCTTATATGTTTTAGATTCTAAGCCATTATAAACCTGATCTCTTTGTGTGGAATCAATGTCGTACAAATCATTTCCAGTTTTTTTCAAGGCGTAAGTTCTAGATGCTATTGCTTGTGCTTTTAAAGCCTCTAGAGGCCATCTATGAGGCATCTCAGAACCAACTACACTTGTAAGATATTTTTCAATTCCAAGTGTATTTACAACAAAAATTTCATCATTTAAATTTTTGATAATTATCAATCCAGAATATCTTTTACCTCCAACCCATATACCCCTTTTATCGTAGGATTTTATCACTAATCCTTTATCCTCTTCAATTTC
>CACNYU010000030.1 GCA_902624785.1 uncultured Prochlorococcus sp. | reverse complement strand
GAGCTTTATTAGCAGCCTCTTCAACTTTTCCTATAAAAGTATTATTTAATCTTTCACTGATTTTTTTCACAGTAGCCTTAATTAAATAATCAGAATTTGACATAAATTGAATAAACTATGAATTATGATTACTACTTTTAATAATAGATGAAATATAAGACATCAGTAAATTTATTCAGCTTTTAGAGATTCTATTCAGTAACTTTTTAGTGATTAAAGAAACTGATAATAATTACAAGATAAATAATGCCTATTTAAGTTTGTATCTATATTGTACTTTTTTAGTTTTTTTCTTCTAACTTATATATCAGGTAGGGAATAGAAGTTTTCTAACCAAACATTAAGTTAATGCATTAATGGAGTTGCACTAAATTGGAAATTTTTGAATCTGATGTTGTTATTATTGGAGGAGGCCCAGCAGGATGCACTTGTGCTTTGTACACATCCAGAGCGAATCTTAAAACAATTATTTTAGATAAAAATCCATCTGTTGGTGCGTTAGCAATAACTCATCAAATCGCTAATTATCCTGGTGTACCTGTTGATATTAGTGGAGAAAAACTTTTAGATCTAATGAGAGAACAAGCTATTGAATATGGTACAGATTATCGCAGAGCGCAAGTTTTTGGAATTGATGTTTCAGGGGAATGGAAAACTGTGTATACTCCTGAAGGTACTTTTAAAGGTAAATCTCTCGTTTTAGCAAGTGGCGCTATGGGTAGGCCTGCTTCATTCAAAGGCGAGTCAGACTTTTTGGGTAGAGGTGTAAGTTATTGTGCTACTTGTGATGGAGCATTTTATAAGGGAAGAGAGGTCGCAGTGATAGGTGCAAATAAAGAGGCTATTGAAGAAGCTAATGTTTTGACAAAATTTGCTTCCACTGTTCATTGGATTACTTCAAGTGACCCAAAGCCAGATAATGGAGAGGCCATGGAACTTATGGAATTATCAAACGTTAAACATTGGAGTAGAACTCGTTTACTTGAAATAGCAGGCGACGACATGGGTGTCAATAACATTACTATAAAAAATAAGCAGGAAGAGCAGCCAATTAATCTTTCATTAGAGGGTGTCTTTGTCTATATGAGTGGATCAAAACCAATTACTGATTTTGTAGGGGATCAAATTGCACTGAAAGAGGATGGAGGAGTTATAGTTGACGACTTCATGTCAACAAATTCTGATGGAGTTTGGGCTATTGGAGATATAAGAAATACTCCTTTTAAACAAGCAGTTGTTGCTGCCTCAGATGGATGCATTGCGGCTATGTCAATTGATAGATATTTAAACAGCAGAAAAAATATTAGAGTGGATTGGATTCATTCCTGATTTAAATTTTTATTATTAAAGTGGAGTTGCTTCTGAAATATATGCCACTCCTCCGTAATAGCTAAGTACAGATCTAATTTCATCTCTCATTTTGTCAATTATTTCTTGTTCGCAAAAGACAATAATATGCGCATTTGCGCCTAAACCTGTGAATTCCATATCCTCAGTTACAACTCTCTCCGGGCCTCTACCTGTTGCATGCTTCATTACTGTGTATCCAGGGACATTTGCATTCTCTAAGGCGTTTAAGATTGCTTGAAGCTCTCTTTCACTTAAAATTAAATCTAATCTTTTCATTGCTTTAGAAAGTTGAAATTGGTATGAATTTATTTACTAAGCTCATATACAACGGTATACCTAAAACTATATTGAAAGGGAAAGTAAGACCTAATGTAGTTGAGATGTAATAACTGGATCGTGCTTCAGGGACTGTCATCCTCATAGCTGCAGGAACAGCTAAGTAAGACGCACTTGCACATAAAACCACAAATAAGAATGCATTTCCAGTATCAAGAGATAAAGATCTTGCAACTAACACACCAATAATTGAATTAAAAATTGGCATTAAAATTGCAAATGCAATTAAAAATGATCCTGCTTTTTTTAGGCTTGGTAATCTTTGGGCAGCGACCATTCCCATGTCTAACAAGAAAAAACATTCAACTCCGTAGAATATAGAATGAGTAAACGGATACATTTTCTCAACTGCAGATGGATTACTCAAAGAAGTTAAAAATCCAATTATTAAGCTTGTAATCAATAAATATACTGATCCATTTAGAAATGATTCATGTAGAATTGAAGATATATGTAATTTTCTTGATTCTGGACGGTTCTTTGGCCCTGCAAATCTAACTAATAAAAGTCCAACTAAAATTGCTGGAGATTCCATTAAGGCTAAAGCACCAACCATGAATCCATCTGAACCAATATTTTGACTAGTTAAGAAACTTTCTGCAGTAATAAAAGTAACTGCGCTTATAGAGCCGTATGATGCTGCAATGGCAGCAGAATTGAAGACATTAAATTTTAATCTAAGAATTATAAATCCTAAGAGAGGTATTAATAATGACATTAATATTGCTGCGCTTAAGGTTAATAAAACTTGATTATTTAGGAGGCCACTTTCTTGTATACCGATTCCACCTTTAAATCCTATGGCTAGGAGTAAGTAAAGAGAGAATAATTTAGGAAGTGGAGCAGGTATTTCTAAATCAGATTTACAAAATACTGCAATAACTCCAATGAAAAAGAATAGTACGGTTGGTGCAAAAATATTTTGAAGTAACAAGCTTAAATCCATTGATTTATTTTTTTAATTCATTAATTGATTAATTGCAACTTGCAAAGCTTCTCTTCTAGTAGTAATAATTCCTTCAACTCCAAATTTTGCTAATCTTTCTTTAACTTTTTCATTAGCTCCTGCTACGTAAGCTTTTCTTGAATTATTCTTTGCTTCTTGCATCATATCTTCAATTGCAAGAGTTGCAGTTACTCCTAATCTTGGAACATCAGTTATATCTAAAATAAGAATCTTATAATTTCTTACAAGACTCATCCTATCAGAGATGCCTTTTGCAGCTCCAAAACTTAAAGGCCCTTTTAGCCTGAATAACATTACTTCACCTGAGCATTTATCAAGTAAATCTTTTTCTTCAGCAGGTAATAAATTATTAGATTGGACATTTTCTTTATCTAGTGGATTATCAGCATCCATACCTTCAAGTTGAGTCTCAGTAATAGAGTCAATAGTAAGCATATTTGCTATAAATACTCCCACAAGTACAGCCCATATCAAATCCCAAAAAACAGTCATTAAAAGGACACCATACATAACTGCAGCAGTTTTAAGGGAGAGTTTATGAGCTCTTCTTAAAAAACCCCAGTCAATAATATCTAAGCCGACTTTAATAAGTATTCCCGCTAATAAAGCTGTCGGGATCTTTTCAGCTAATGGACCTGCACCAACAAGAACAATTAATAAAACTAAAGAATGCACCATTCCAGATATTGGTGTTTGACCTCCAGATTTAACATTGATTACAGTCCTCATAGTAGCTCCAGCCCCAGGTAGTCCTGAGAAAAGTCCAGCCACCGCATTACCTATACCCTGTCCAATTAGTTCGCGATCAGAATTATGCTTGGTTTGTGAGATATTATCAGCCACTAATGATGTGAGTAAGGAGTCAATAGCTCCTAGTACTGCTAAAACTAATCCAGCTTTAAAAATAATAGGAAGATATTGATTAAAACTTGGTAGGCTAAGAGATGGCACACCTTTAGGAATTTCTCCAATCCTATCTATGGAGCTATCACCAAAAATTAAAATAGATAAGGGGGTAACTATTAATAATGCTAATAGAGGAGAAGGTACCCATTCACTAATTTTCCTCGGAGTAAGAAATACTATCCCTAATGTCATTATAGCGACGCTTATCGCTGCTCCATTGGGTTCAAAGTTAGAAAATACTGTTGAAAGAGATTCGATTACCCCTCCGCGGGTACTTATCCCTAATAAAGGCCCTATTTGTAGGGCAATAATAATCACGCCTATGCCTGACATAAAACCTGAGACAACAGAGTAAGGAACCAGAGTGATATATTTTCCAAGTTTTAAAATGCCAAATAAGATTTGAAATAATCCGCCTATGACAACTGCTGCCATTACTAAAGGTAAAATTTGACCAGCAGAGAGATCCCGAGGAACTCCTACAGCTGCTAAACCAGCTACTACTCCAGCAACAGTTACACTCATAGGTCCTGTTGGACCGCTTACTTGTGCTGGAGTACCCCCAAAAAGAGCAGCTAAAAATCCAACTACAACTGCACCATATAAGCCATAAATTGCTCCTCCTGGACCAAGTGCAGCATTACCAAATGCTAAAGCTAGAGGCAAAGCTACAACAGCTGCTGTTATGCCTCCAAGAACATCTCCACGTATATTTTTGAGATGAAATCCATTGATTAAGCTCAAAGAAATTCTCCTGATAGAAAGAATATTAATTAAAGATCTTATCTTGTTATGACCACAATTTGTTAAAACATTATAACTTGTGCAAAAAAAATAAATAAATCTTTTCTGAATTTATAAGTTATTTAGATTAACTTTATTCAAAAAGGGTTTTATTTATTGAATTATTTATGTAATCTAAAATCTAATTATTAAAAGCTTTTTTATTTAAGAGTTATTTAATAAATTAAATTATCTAAAATTGCAAAATATCCAAATGAATTCTTTTATCAGGCCAAGACGCTTAAGAAGAACAGAAGCTATTAGGCAAATGGTGCAAGAGACAAAAATTCAACCTGAAGATTTTATTTATCCCTTATTCGTTCATAACAAAGATTATAAAGAAGAGATTTCTGCAATGCCTGGAATTTATCGATGGGATATTTCTGGTCTAATACAAGAGGTTTTTCGTGCTTGGGAGTTAGGAATTAAATGTATTGTTTTATTTCCTAAAGTAGATGATTCATTAAAAACAGAGGATGGAACTGAATGCTTTAATGAAGCCGGAATAATTCCAACAGTAATAAGAAAGATAAAACAGGAAATACCTGAAATGGCAATAATGACTGATGTCGCATTAGATCCATATTCATGTGATGGGCATGATGGATTAGTTGACCAAGAAGGTAATATTCTGAATGATGAAACTATAGAAATACTTTCAAAACAAGCTTTAACTCAAGCTAAAGCAGGTGCAGATTTTGTTGGACCAAGTGACATGATGGATGGAAGAGTTGGAGCGATAAGGCAGTCACTTGATAAAAATGGTTTTAAAGAAGTTGGTATTATTAGTTATACAGCTAAATATTCTTCTGCTTATTATGGTCCTTTTAGAACCGCACTAGATTCAGCTCCAAGATTAAACCCCAATAAAAAGATTCCTACTAATAAATCAACTTATCAAATGGATCCTGCAAATGCTAAGGAAGCTTTTGTAGAGTGCGCACTCGATCAATATGAAGGTGCAGATATATTGATGGTTAAACCTGGATTATCTTATTTAGATATAATTTATAGACTAAATAATTTTTCTAATAAGCCAATAGCAGCTTACAATGTAAGTGGAGAGTACTCAATGATTAAAGCTGCTTCATTAAAAGGTTGGATTGATGAAAAAGATGTTGTACTTGAAACTTTACTAAGTTTTAAAAGAGCAGGAGCTAAATTAATACTTACCTATCATGCATGTGATGCTGCTAATTGGCTTAAAAAGACTTAAAAACTCATTAAATTAAAATTTATTGTTTATTCTTATATAAATCATTTTAAAAATTTTGAAATTAGAAAACTCAAAAGGTGTTAATAGAATCGGTCATACAGCTTTGCGGGTAAAAGATCTTTCTAGATCAAAATCTTTTTATATGAACTTGGGGATGAATTTGATATGGGATGATAAAGATTGGTGCTACCTAGAAGCAGGAACAGGTAAAGATGGATTAGCTTTGCTTGGCCCTACTTATAAGGCTGCAGGCCCTCACTTAGCTTTCCATTTTGAAGATAAAAAAGAGATAGAAAAAATCCATTTGGATTTAAAGAGTTCTGGTTTAAAAGTGGGTGCTATTCATGATCATCGAGACGGAACGGCTTCTTTTTATATGCAAGATACAGAGGGTAATTGGCTTGAAATGCTTTATGTACCTGAAGGTGGAATTAAATCTAATATTTGACAATATAAATGATTGATGAAAATAAAATTAATAAAGATTCTTTAGTTAAAAATTTGACACGTGAATCTATAGAACTTCTAGAATGGCCATTACTTAAAAAGCAACTCTCTTCTTTCGCTTCCACTATCATGGGCAAAAACTCAATACTTGACTTTGAAATCCCATCGAAATTAGAAGACACTCAATATCTGTTAGATCAAACTAAAGAGATTTACTCATTAGAGAATGAATATGATCACAATATCAATTTTGAAGGTGTATTTGACATAAAAAAAAATATTGAGACTTGTTTTAAAGGTGGAGTAATCAGTTCTATTCAACTTTTAGAAATTGCTGATACTATTGCCGCCGCAAGAAAGTTAAAGAAAACCATTTTTAATTTTGAACTAAGGCCTAAACTATCATCTCTCTTAGAGAAATTAGTCGATCATATTGAGTTGGAAAAAATTCTAAAAAACGGTATTGAAAATAATGGAAGAATATCTGATAGGGCTTGCCCAAAACTTTCTCAACTGAGAAAACAATTAATTTCACTTAAAAACGAGAGGCGTTCTATTCTAGATAAATTAATCAATAAAAATAATAGTTACATTCAAGATGCGATAATAAGCGAAAGAGTTGGAAGACCTGTATTAGCAATAAAAGTAAATTTTATTAATAAATTCAAAGGAATTATCCATGACTCATCTTCATCCGGAAATACAATTTTCATTGAGCCAGAAGCAGTCGTTGTTAAAGGAAATAAAATTGCATCATGTAAGGCGAATATTGCAAACGAAGAATTTAAGTTATTGAAGTCTTGGGCAAATCTTATTTCAGGAAATAGAGATACTCTTTTCTTAATGTCTAACATTTTACTAAGTATTGAAAATGCTCATATACGGGCAAGATATTCGAGCTGGATTAAAGGCCGTCCTCCTAAATTTGTGAGTGATTTAAATATTCAAATTACAGGCTTTACCCATCCTTTACTTTTGTGGGAATACAAAAATAATTTTTCTAATAAAATAACTCCTATTGATTTTTATATTAAAAAGAATATTAAAGTTGTATCAATGACTGGTCCTAATACAGGTGGTAAAACTGCAGCATTAAAAGGAATTGGCATGGCTTTGTTAATGGCTAAGTCAGGATTATTTATTCCTTCAAATGAACAACCAGTGATCCCATTTTATTCAAATATCTATGCTGATATTGGAGATGATCAATCATTGCAAGAAAATCTTTCGACTTTTAGCGGACATATTATTAGAATTAAAAACATTTTTGATGCTTTATCCGTTAAAGAGGGTAAATCTATAGTTTTGTTAGATGAAATTGGTTCTGGTACAGATCCTGAGGAGGGTACGGCCTTAGCTATTTCTCTTCTTGAAGAGTTTGCAAATAAATCTGATTTAACTGTAGCCACAACACATTATGGTGAAATTAAAGCGCTTAAATACAAAGATTCTCGGTTTGAAAATGTTTCTGTAAGTTTTGATGAGGAATCTTTAAAACCCACATATACACTAAATTGGGGCATACCTGGTAGAAGCAATGCTTTAACAATTGCAAGTAAATATGGGATCAACCAGAAAATTATTGATCAAGCTTCTAATTACTTAATCCCAAAGGAAACAGACAATATAAATAAAATTATTAAAGGGCTAGAAGAACAAAGGATAAAGCAACAAAGAGCATCCGAAGAAGCTGCAGAACTTATTGCTAGGACTGAAATTCTTTATGAAGAACTCAATAATAATTATGAATATCAAAAGTCTCACGCAAAAGAGATACAGGCAAGAGAAAAAGAAAAATTAACTAAATCAATTAAAAAAGCGAAGTCAGAAGTTGTAATACTTATTGAAAAATTAAGAAATAAAAATGCTACAGGTGAAGACTCTAGAAGAATTGGAAACAGGTTAAAAGAAATTGAGAAACAATTTATCGATGATGATAGACATCAAACGGAGAATTTATCATGGAGACCTAAAATAGGTGATTTTGTAAAAATCAAATCTCTTAATAACTGCGGCAGAATAATTTCTTCAGACGAAAAAACTCAAACATTCACAGTCAATTGTGGATCTTTTAATAGTATTTTATCTATTTCTGAACTGCAAGGTATAAATGGAGAACAACCAATTATTAAACAATCAAAATTTCAAATTAATTCTTCAAAAGATGATTATACATTTGCGAGAGTAAGAACTACCAAGAATACTATTGATGTCAGGGGATTAAGGGTCCATGAAGCAGAAGTTCTAGTTGAAGAAAAAATTAGAAAATTCCATGGTCCATTATGGATTATTCATGGTGTTGGAACAGGTAAATTAAAAAGAGGTTTAAAAGATTGGCTCTCAGAATTAGATTATATTGATAAGCTAGAGGATGCAGCTCCCTCAGAGGGTGGCTCTGGCTGTACAATCGCTTGGATCAAATAAAATTCATTTATAAATACTATCAATTTTCATCTTTAAACCAACGTGCATTTCATTGATCAAGCAGAAGTTATTCTTAAAGCGGGTAAAGGTGGTGATGGCATAGTCTCTTTTAGAAGAGAAAAGTTTGTTCCTGCAGGTGGACCTTCAGGAGGAAATGGAGGAAGAGGAGGATCCATAATATTTATAGCTGACAATAATCTGCAAACTTTGCTTGACTTCAAGTTTAATAGGGAGATTAGTGCAAAAGATGGTATCAAAGGTGGTCCTAACAAGAGAACAGGTGCTCGGGGTGAAGATAGGATTTTAAAAGTACCATGTGGGACAGAGATAAGAGATTCCAAAACCGGAATAATTTTAGGAGATCTTGTTGATCATAATGAAAAAGTAGTAATAGCTTATGGTGGTCGAGGAGGATTAGGAAATTCTCATTTTTTAAGTAATTCCAATAGAGCACCTGAATTTTGTATCGATGGTAGAGAAGGCGAGATTTGGCATGTAAAACTGGAATTAAAATTAATTGCTCAAGTTGGAATCATTGGATTACCAAATGCTGGAAAAAGTACACTAATATCTGCTCTATCATCTGCTCGTCCAAAAGTTGCTGACTATCCTTTTACTACCCTAACCCCTAATCTTGGTGTCGTAAGAAAATCGGATGGGAATGGTTGTTTATTTGCTGATATACCTGGTTTAATATCAGGAGCTGCAGAAGGGATTGGTTTAGGGCACGATTTTTTAAGACATATTGAAAGGACAAAAATTTTGATACATTTGATTGATGT
>CACNYU010000029.1 GCA_902624785.1 uncultured Prochlorococcus sp. | reverse complement strand
ACTACTCTTATTGCTCCATTATTTGAGGAAATTATTTTTAGAGGCGTTTTACTACCTGTCTTGGCAAGAGATTATGGCAAGACAATTGGTATCCTAATATCCTCATTTGTTTTTGCATTGGCACACCTTAGCTTAAATGAATTTCCACCTCTATTTGTTCTTGGTATAGGCTTGGCTACTACAAGATTAATTTCAGGTAGATTATCTTCATCGATTTTTATGCATTCTTTTTGGAATGGACTAACATTTTTAAATCTATTTTTATTAAGAACTTAAAATATTATCTGCATAAACTTGCAAATCAATTTAATAAGTGCTTACTTGACTTAGAAGTTTTTCCAAAAATAGCTAATTTTGAATTTTTCATTCTTATATTATTTATTTAAAGATTTCAATGATATTAAATTAATAAATTGAAAATGTTCATTAATGCGAGGATCTATTGCAAAATAATAGATCGTTTAAACATAACAATTATTATTTTAATTTTGTTTTTTTCTTTTATTTCTCTTAATAGTCAAAGGAAATGGACAATCTTTTATTCAAGTATGATAGATGTAAGGAATAAAAATAATAATATTATTGATTATATTTCTAAAACTGAACAATACTTTCTAAATGAAATAGATCATCAGCATGACATAAAGAAAACTAGTCCGGATGATCTAATTTATTTAAAAAAAATAAAAGAAAAAGAAAAAACAAATTTTTTTTCTTTAGTAGTTAAAGAAATGAGTAAAGGTTTTTATGATGGAAGATATCAGAAAGGATATTAAATCTAAAAATAAATGAATAAAAGAATAAAAAAGATTATTAATCTGAGGCCTCTAGGCTCAATTCGCTTCAAGACTGTTTATATTACTTCTTTATTTTTAATAATGGGTTTGTTAGCCAGATTAATAAATCTACAGGTATTTAATGCTTCAGCTTTAAAAAACAAAGCAATCGCTATGCAAGTTAAAAAAACCAATGCTTTAACGCAAAGAAGATCTATAGTTGATAGAAATAATAGATTGATCGCTTTTGATAAACCTTTATATAAGTTGTGGGCCCATCCAAGATATTTTAATTTTCCAGGTGATGAATCAAAAAGAAAAAGAACTATTAAGGAAGTTGTCAGTCAGATATCAACTGTATTGAATATTGATGAAAAATTACTATTAGATAAATTTAAAAATAGTTTAGATGGAGTTGAATTATTAGATAATTTAAATAAAGAGGATGCAGAAAATATTAGAAAATTGTATATAAGTGGGATAGATTTAGAAAGTTATTCAAAAAGAATTTATCCGCAAGGAAATCTTTTCTCAAACATAATCGGTTTTGTTAATGATGATATGAAAGGTTCTTCTGGATTGGAATTATACTTAGAAGATAAAATTCAGTTTATAAAAAAAAGTAATCTTTTGAAAAAGGGTGCCGATGGCACCCCTTTGCCTGATAGCTCAGGGCCCAATGATTTCGTAAATGATGATAAGAATATTGTTTTAACATTAGATTCAAGATTACAAAAGGTGGCTTTTAATATACTTTCTCAGCAAGTACAAAAATGGGAAGCAAGAAAAGGTTTGGCACTTGTTATGAACGTTAATAATGGTGAAATATTATCTTTAGCTTCTGTTCCTTCTTATGATCCAAATAAATTTTGGGAATATGATCATGAAGTATTTAAAGGATGGTATTTACAAGACTTATTTGAGCCAGGATCAACCTTTAAACCTATAAATCTTGCTCTGGCTTTGGAAGAGAAAGTGATTAAAAAAAATGGTTTTGTAGAGGATAATGGAAATGTTTTTGTTGGGGGATGGTCACTATCTAATTGGAATAAGAGGGGTAATGGATATATAAGTTATCCAAAAGTACTACAAGTCTCTAGTAATGTTGGGATGGTTAAAATTATGCAGAATCTAAAACCAATAACTCATTGGAATTGGTTTAAAAAAATTGGTTTAGATAAAAATTTAAAAACTGATTTATTTGAATCTACACCAGGACAATTAAAATCAAAAGAAATTTTTATTAACCAACCAATTGAACAAGCTGTGGCATCTTTTGGACAGGGATTTTCTATTTCGCCAATAAAATTAGCGCAACTGCATGCGGTCATAGCAAATGGTGGGTATGAAGTATTTCCACATATTACTTTTGATTTTCAAGTTAATAGTAAAAATCTCAAGAAAAATAAATTTTTCTCTGATGAAGTTTCTGAAATAATTCTTAGTTGGATGGAAACAGTAGTAGAAGAAGGAAGTGGAGTAGGAGCTAAGATTGATGGTTATAGAATTGGAGGGAAAACTGGAACTTCTCAAAAAGCAATTAATGGAATTTATTCTGAAAAGAAAGCTTGTAGTTTTGTTGCGATATTACCAGTTGATAAACCTAAGTATCTCGTATTTGTATTAATTGATGAACCCAACAAACCTTATGCTTACGGATCAACAGTTGCAGTCCCTGTCGCCAAGGAAATTATTGATAGCCTAATCGTTTTAGATAAACTACCCCCATCTGATAAAGAAAATTCATTAATTGTTAATAAACCTTTAAATTAAGTGATTTTTTAGTTAAAAAAATAATTTTTAGGATGATTTCAATTTGATAAAGAGCTAAGTTAAAAATAAATAAAGTTTATGTCAATGAAATCATTATTAGAACAATTATCTTCAATGACGATTGTAGTCGCAGATACAGGAGATATAGAGGCCATTAAAAAATTCAAACCAAGAGATGCAACTACTAATCCTTCTCTGATATTAGCGGCAGCAAAAAATCCAAACTATTTAAAGTTAATAGATAAAGCTTTAGAAAAATCTAAAATATTATTTCCCAGAGAATGTGATCAAAAAGAGTTTATCAAAGAAGCTATTGATCAAGTATCAGTTCTCTTTGGAAAAGAGATTTTAGGAATTATATCTGGAAGAGTATCTACAGAGGTTGATGCTAGATTGAGTTTTGATACTGATGCTACCGTGTCAAAAGCTATTAAAATTATTAATCAATATAAAAGTTGTGGGATTGATAAAAGTAGAATTTTAATTAAGATTGCTTCGACATGGGAAGGTATTAAGGCAGCAGAAATACTTGAGAGAAAGGGAATAAAGTGTAATCTAACTTTGCTTTTCAATTTTTGCCAGGCAGTCGCATGTGCAAATGCAAAGGTAACACTTATTTCTCCATTTGTTGGCAGGATTTTAGATTGGCATAAGGCAAAAACTGGCAAAACATCATTCCCTGGTAGCGAAGATCCTGGAGTAATTTCAGTTACTAAGATATTTAATTATTTTAAGGAAAAGAGAATCTCAACAGAAGTAATGGGAGCAAGTTTTAGGAATATTGAAGAGATAAAAGAATTGGCTGGGTGTGATTTGCTTACTATATCTCCTAAATTGCTTGAAGAACTCAATAATAAAAATGAAAAGTTAACTAAGAAATTAGATAAGAATTTAATCTCAGAGAATTCGCCAGATTATGTATTTGAAGAAAGAGATTTTAGATTAAATATGCTTGAGGATCAAATGGCTAGCGAAAAATTGAGTGAAGGCATTACTGGTTTTAGTAAGGCAATTGAAGAGTTAGAGAATTTATTGATTAATAGATTTACTGAAATAAATAATGAACACTTAATAAAGTTGTAGTTCTTATTATTATTAATTTTATAAAATTTGATTTAAGATTTTTGAAAAAGTAACCTTTTTATAACCCTTTGGGCTATATCAGAATAACTCATTTCTCCAGATAATATTTGAGCAATTCTTTCTGGAGCTGTTTTACGTTTAACGCCTAATCTATATCCAGTTTGTGGAAATCTATAGAAAACTTCCGCAATCCTTTTACCCCATACCATAGATTTACTCCACTTAAGTTGCATAATTTTGGAGTAATTAGATAAATCATGATCATTATTCGAGAGGCATTCATGGATTGCTTCTGCAGCATAAAAACTACTTAATAATGACGGCCTTATTCCCTCTGCTAAGAAAGGGTCACATAGGGATGCAGCATCTCCCACAACGAGAGCTCTATCAATATGAAGATTATGAAAACCGTTCCAAATTCTTAATCTTTTATAAATAGTTTCATAATCATCGGTTTTAAATCCAAAATAATTTATAACCTTTTTGCTTAGATCTTTATTATTTATTTGGTAATTACCTATAAATGTACCTATCCCAATATTGATAGATTGTTTTAATGGAAACGCCCATGAAAATCCATATTTAATAGAACCAAAATCGAATCTAACAGAATTTTTTATTAAATTTCCTAAGCCGTTTAATCTTATCGCCGCAGTTTGTGCATATCTAGGCCGCTTGGGACCAAGTTTGAGAAAAGTTGACCATTGTGAATCTGATCCATCTGCAATTACTAAAAATTTAGCCTTATAAAATTCATTACAACATTTAATTTCCCAATTATCAATATTTTTTTCTAAGCCTTTTACTTTGACAGAATTGATAAATAAAGTTCCATGACTTTTAGCTTTATCTATTAATAAATTATCTAATACTTCTCTTTTAACGATCAAAAATGGAGAAACACCTAATAGCTCAGCAATGACTGTATCTTTTGATTCATAAGTAAAGTGAACTCTCTTAACTTCTGTTTCTATCGCTTTCTTAATATCAATCGGTAAAAAGTTTCTCATAGTCGCAGCCATTCCTCCTGCACAGGGGATTATTCTTTTATGGCTTGATTTCTCAAGAACTAAAACTGAATACCCTTTGTTTGATAAATGAACAGCGGTGGATGAACCAGATAATCCTCCTCCAATAACAATTACATCAAATAATTTCAAACTGTTAAAATTTCTTTTTCTTTCTCTGCTAGTTTACTTTCAATTAATGCGATGAATTGATCTGTTATTTTTTGTATTTTTTGTTGATTATCTCTGGATTCATCAAGGGAGATTAAGCCATCTTTTTCTTCTTTTTTTTCTTTATCAATAGCTTCTCTTCTAATATTACGTAGTGCAATTTTGCCTTCTTCAGCATACTTTGAGGCAAGTTTACAAAATTCTTTTCTTCTCTCTTCAGTTAGTGGAGGTACATTTATCCTAATTGTTTTTCCGTCATTATTGGGCGTCATACCAAGGTCACTAATTGAAATTGCTTTTTCAATTGCCTGTAAACAAGATATGTCAAAAGGTTGTATGGAAATTGTTTGAGAATCTTGTGTTGTTATTGAAGCTAGGGACTTTAAAGGAGTTTCTACATCATAATATTCAAGACTTATCCTATCTAATAAAGATGCATTAGCTCGGCCTGTACGAATAGTATTGAAACTTCTTTGAGTTGCTTCAATAGTTTTATTCATATTTGATTGGATCTCTGTTTCATTCATAATTATTTTAAAATTGAATTAACTGATTAGTGAACCGATGGGTTCGCCTGTAACTGCTTTTGAAATATTACCATTTTTAAAAATATCAAAAACCACAATAGGAATGTTATTGTCTTTGCAAAGAGCTATTGCCGTACTATCCATTACAGCAATTTCATCACTTAGAACTTGTTGATAAGAGAGAGTAGCATATTTTTTCGCATCTTCAAAAATATTTGGATCTTTATTGTAAACCCCGTCAACTTTGGTCGCTTTCATCACTGCTTCTGCATTTATCTCAGCTGCTCGCAATGCAGCAGTCGTGTCTGTCGTGAAAAAAGGATTACCGCAACCACCTCCAAATACGACAACTCTGCCTTTTTCAAGATGTCTAATAGCTCTTCTTCTTATGTAGGGTTCTGCGATCTCTTGCATCTCTATAGCAGTCTGCACTCTCGTTTCTACACCAGCTCTTTCAAGTCCATCTTGAAGAGAGATTGCGTTCATAACTGTAGCTAACATTCCTACATAATCTGCGGTAGCCCTATCCATTCCATCCGCAGATCCTTTTAAACCTCGAAAAATATTACCTCCTCCAACAACAATCGCTAATTGAACATTATTCGCAACTACCTTAGATACATCTTCGGCAATTGATTGGACTATAGCGGGGTCAATCCCGTAGGGTCTTCCCCCCATTAAAGCCTCGCCACTTAGTTTTAGAAGAATTCTTTTGTAAGTCATTCCACATACATACTTGTATGACAGTAGCAAGTATTATGTAGATTTTCTATATTAAATCTTTTTTACTTGCGTCTTTAAACATTTTTAAATAAATTCAAAATTAAATTAATCACGTATTTAGGGATATAATTACTTACCAAAAAAAAATAGTAATTAGCTAATTAATGAAAAAATAAAAATTTGATGAGAATTATTTTCAATATTCAACGCATTCTTGAGCCTTTATTCCTTGCTCTCTAAAAGGATGTTTTATTAATTTCATTTCAGTAACTAAATCTGCAAATTCTATGATCTCTTTAGATGCTCCCCTTCCGGTTAAAATTACGTGACAAAATTTTTCATTCATATTTTGTTCTTTTATAAATGTAATAATTTCGTATGTATCGATATAGCCTAATTTTATTGCAATATTTATTTCATCAAGAATTACTAACTTATATGATTCATTTTTAATGTACTTTTGCGCTGCTTCCCAAGCCTTTTTGACTAAAAATTGATCTTTTTTTCTATTTTGAGTCTCCCATGTAAAACCTGCACCTAAAGATCTCCATTCAATCATATTAGAAAATTTTTCAAATGCTTTTTTTTCTCCAGTAGTCCATGCTCCTTTTATAAATTGAATAATTGCAACTTTATGACCATGTCCTAATGTTCTTAGCCCCATACCAAGAGCTGCTGTGGTTTTCCCTTTCCCATTTCCCGTAAATACGATAACCAAACCTTTTTCTAAATTTCTCTCTTTTAATCTTTTAGATTGTATCTCCTTTCTTTTTTGCATTCTCTCTTTATAAAGTTTATCATCCACTTCTTGAGATAAATTACCTCCCAAACCCAATCTATTAGCTTCCTTATCTAAGTAATTTATATTTTTTAAATCAGATTGCTGTTTATCTACCATAAAAAATTTTAAAAGCATATTTTATTTTTAACATGAATTTAGTCTCTTCCTGAAAATTTTAATAAAGCATTGTTCACTGCTTTTTGCTGATCTCTTTTTGTTATCCAATGATGATAAGTTTGAGTATGTAAATTTACAGAATGACCCATCATTCTTGCCGCTACAGTATCTGGTAAATCGTATAAAATTGTCCTTACGGCCCAAGCATGGCGCAGGTCATATGGTCTAATGTTTAAGCTATATCTATTGAATTGATCAGTAATCCTTTTTCCTATATTTTGAAGAGTTGTTTCTCTTAAATCCCTATTAATTTTTGGTAATAAATTAGGATCGTTTCCCAAAGAACTTAATTCAAATAAATCTACCCATTTTGGATGAAAAGGCCAAACCTGATGTTCTCCTGTTTTGGTAGTAGGTAAAATTCTAAGAATCTTATCTCCGCTATTTTTTAGTGCACTTAAATCGCAGAAAAAAACTTCATGGTTTCTTAATCCATAAGTGGCCATGAGACCAAATACGTATTGCCATTCTTTATTAGGGATATTTTTCCAAAGTTCTTCAATTAAATTGTCATCAGGTAAATTACGAAAGCTGGCCTTTTTTATTCCATATCCTCTTGACAAAGATTTCCATTCTGAAGGGAGACTAATTTCTAAAAACTCCGCAAATACGTTCAAAGATGTTCCGCACTGTTTTCTACTCCTTGATCCTTCTTTGTAGGATTTCAAAGTACTGAGAAATATATGATTAATGTCTTTATTATCATTTTTTTGATAAATAGATATCATTCTTTTGATATAAGGTTTATAAGCATTATTCCAGGTTGATTTTCTTGAACTGTTTAAGTGATCGTCTTTGCCTTCTTTAAAAAAATTTTTTTCAAAATCACTGATTTTTTTGATAAATAATTCGTAGGTTTTATTACCCTCATGAGTTGATAAAGATGTCCAATGTCTCCATTCAAATTGATCGAGCTCTAGTTGTAAATTTATAAGCTGTAATTTTTTTTTGGCTTCCTCTAAACCATAATTATCTGCATCAATACCTAGTGATATTCGTTGCACTTTGTGAATATTTTGATTGTCTTTTAAGGGTAAAGATCCTCTGATATTAAGCTTGCCTCCCCTTTTCTCTATTTTTAATTTACTTCCTTCGATTAGAAACTTTTTATTAATAACATTAATTTCGTGAATTATATTCATTATGCCTATATAATTATTTTAATAATGACGTTTTCAATGTCTTTTTTCAATCTCTTTCAAAGTTAAATGGAAAAAGTTGGTGTCCTATTAATGAATCTAGGAGGCCCTGAACGTATTAAAGATGTAGGTCCTTTTTTATATAATTTATTTTCGGATCCAGAAATAATAAGATTGCCAATTCCATTTTTTCAAAAACCGCTCGCATGGCTAATTAGTACTCTTCGTAGTACAAAATCACAAGAAGCATATTTATCGATTGGGGGTGGATCACCTTTAAGGCGAATTACTGAACAACAAGCAAGAGAATTGCAGAGTAAATTAAGAGAAAGTGGACTTGATGCAACAACTTATATAGCCATGAGATATTGGCACCCTTTTACAGAATCTGCAATAGCTGATATTAAGGCAGATGGAATAGATCAGGTTGTAGTCCTCCCCTTATATCCTCATTTCTCGATAAGTACAAGTGGATCAAGTTTTAGAGAACTTAAAAAGTTACGAGATAATGATGAAGAATTTAAGAAAATCCCAATAAGGTGTATTAGGAGCTGGTTTGATCAGTCTGGCTATATTAATGCAATGGTTGAATTGATTTCTGAACAAATCCTATTATGTGAAAATCCCTCTAGTGCGCATGTTTTTTTTACTGCACACGGTGTACCAAAAAGTTATGTTGAGGAAGCTGGTGATCCATATAAGAAACAAATTGAAGACTGTTCATCTTTAATTGTCAAAGAACTTGAGAAACATTTAAATTTTAGTAATCCCTATACGCTTTCTTATCAAAGTAGAGTTGGCCCTGAAGAATGGTTAAAACCATATACTGAAGAAGTTTTGGAGGAACTCGGAAGATCAAAGATTGAAGATTTAATAGTTGTTCCAATTAGTTTTGTTGGAGAACATATTGAGACTCTTCAAGAAATTGATATTGAGTATAGAGAATTAGCAGTGAGTTCCGGAATTAAAAATTTTAGAAGAGTAAAAGCACTTAATATTAATACTACCTTTATAAATGGTTTAAAAGATTTAGTTATTTCTTGCTTAGATGAACCAATAGTAAATTTAGATCAAGCCTCTGAATTGCCAGCTAAGGTTAAACTATACCCTCAAGAGAAATGGCAATGGGGCTGGAATAATAGTTCTGAAGTTTGGAATGGAAGGGTTGCGATGATAATATTTCTAATTCTTTTTGTAGAAATTATTTCTGGAGCAGGACCATTGCATAAATTAGGAATTTTATAATTTTTATCTTAGATTATCGATCTAATTATTAAGTTTAATTTTTGTCATTAATTTTAATTACTAGGCAAAAGTTGACAAATAAGCCTACTATTTAGATAGATTTATCTACTTCATTGACACTTGCTTCTACACTTACGCAAAAAGGTGATTCAGAGGATGAAAATCCTAAGTGGATTACGGGTGCTGAAGCACTAATGGATTCACTCAGACTACATGGTGTTAAGGTTATTTTTGGTTATCCAGGAGGAGCTATTCTCCCTATATATGACGCAGTGCATAAAGCTGAGAACGAAGGATGGTTAAAACACTATATGGTAAGACATGAGCAAGGTGGATCTCATGCCGCAGACGGATATGCTAGAGCTACCGGTAAAGTAGGCGTGTGTTTCGGAACTTCTGGTCCCGGGGCAACAAATCTTGTAACTGGTATCGCTACTGCTCAAATGGATTCAGTTCCACTTGTTGTTGTTACTGGTCAAGTCCCAAGGCCTGCAATCGGAACAGATGCTTTTCAAGAGACTGATATATTTGGTATAACTTTGCCAATAGTAAAACATTCATGGGTTATTAGGAATCCTTCTGATATTGCAAAAGTAGTTTCCCAAGCATTTTTTGTCGCTTCATCAGGTAGGCCTGGTCCAGTCCTAATTGATATCCCAAAGG
>CACNYU010000028.1 GCA_902624785.1 uncultured Prochlorococcus sp. | reverse complement strand
TTTTAATGGATTAGCTTGGAAAAATATAATAATATGGTTTGGACACAGGTTAGAAAATAGTAATTTAATTTCTTTTTATTTATTAACAAATAGTCTAAAGTATGTTCCTGGTGGTGTATGGCATTTCGTTGAAAGGTTTACTTTTTTAAAACAAAAAGTGAATGAAAACTTCGCTTTTTGTGCAAATATTATTGAACCTTATTTTATGTTATCGGCATCTCTTTTATTGACTTCCTTAGGTGTGATTTATAATCCTTTATTCTTTTTATGCATATTACCTTCAGTATTTTTGCATAGAAGTTTAATTTATATAATAATAATTAAACTTCAAGCTTTCAAAAATAAAAGTATAAGAATCTTTAAAATAACTTATACAAAAAAACAGTTTGATAAAAAAATAAAAATCAATTCATCATTTCCTTTTAAAGTATTAAGTATTGAAATAATTTTTATTTTATTTAAGTTCTTAGGGTTTATTTTATGCTTTTACATCTATAACGATCTTAGTAATCTAAAATTACTTTTTATTTTTACAATATTTTGCCTGTCTTGGTCAATAGGTTTAATAATTCCAGCAGCACCTGGAGGTATAGGAGTTTTTGAAGGATGCTTTCTTTTTCTAATTAGTGATAATTACTCTCAAGGTCCTTTACTTATGAGTTTGATTATTTATAGATTAATTTCTTCATCTGCAGATTTATTATTAAGTGCTCCACTATTTATTAAGCAGGTTATTAGAAGAAATTAATTATTTTTTTTTCTCTAAACTGGGAATTAATGTACTTGCTGCAATTAGCCCTAATAAAGTTATGAAAATGGCAGGTAAGATTGCTAATCCAAGTCTTCCATCGGTTGCATATTGATATATTCTTACTGATAAAGTATCAAAATCTAGAGGCCTAATTAAAAAGGAGACTGGTAATTCCTTTATTGTGTCTATAAATACTAAGAGTGTTCCAACGAGAGCAGGCCCTTTTAACAAAGGTATGTGAACATCTTTTATAACTCTAAAATTATTTGCCCCTAATCCTATAGCAGCTTCATCAATAGTGGGGGAGATCCTTTCTAAGGCTGAATCTATTGATCCTTTAGAAATAGTGAGAAAACGTGTAATGTATCCCCACATCAACAGATAAATATAATAATCAGGATTATTAATTACAGTAAGCAAAAATATCGCTAATACTGTTCCAGGAATAGAATAACCAATTCCAGCGAGGAAAGAAGTAATTCGTAGGATAATACTTTTATTCCATCTTTTAGAAAGTGAGATAAGTAATGAAAAAATTATCGCTAGAAATGCTGTAACAGCTCCTAATCCTAATGTTCTCAAAATTAGAAATAGTAGATCTTCTTCAAAGCTTTGAGGTATTTGATCGATGTTTAAAATAACCCATATTAGTGGAATTCCTAGCGAGAATATTGCAGGCAATGCAGCAAAAACAATTGCTAAGAATGCTCTGATACCACCTAATTCCCATCCTTGAGAATTACTAATAGAGGGATTTTCACTCCAACGTTTTGATTTCTTCCTCGAAAATTTCTCCGCAAATATTAATGAAAAAACTATTATTAAGGCTATTAAAGCTAATCCTATTCCACTATTGAGATCACCTTCAATGATCCAATTTTCTGCAATTCCTGTTGAAATTGTTGGAATATTTAATAATTCAAAAGTCCCTAGCTCATTCATTGCCTCCATGCACATAAGACTTATCCCCACGGCTAAAGAGGGTAGTGACATAGGCAATGCAACTCTAAAGAAACTTTTCCAAGGACCTACACCTAAGCCTCTACTCGCTAGGATTTGATTTAAACCAAATTTATTAAAACTTTCATTAGTTAAAATGAATACATATGGGTAAGTTGATATTGATATTATTAAAACTCCCCACCAAAAACCAGTAATTTGATATCCAAAGATGCTTCCTAAATCTTGAAATATTGCTGTAATTAGATAAGCAGGTGATGCTAAAGGTATTAGCTGTAATATTCTTAGTGTTTTTCTAAACTTAAAATTGCAATTTGATAGTAACCAAGCATTTATAACTCCCAAACCTCCGCCAATCAGACTTATTAGCAGAAGTATTTTTATAGTTCCTACTATTTCTTCTTTGCCTGTTAATCCAATAGAAAGATTTCCATTCAAAATTATAAAAAAACCCTCTTTTAAAAAGTTAAAAATTGGAAGAATTATAAGTGTTGCGATAATTAACGCAAAAATATCAAGTATTTTTATATTTGTACTTATTAAATATTTAAAATTTTTCAAAATGTTTCCTGATTATTTAAAAGAAGGAGTAACACATGAATCAAGCTGTTTTTGTATTTCTTCTTGATTTAAATTCTTGCCAATTAAAACTATCTTATTACATTTATTATTTCCCCACTCTTCATCATCGATTGAGAATCTTTTCCCTGCTAAATGAAAAATATGTTTTCTTTCGCTTTCAACAAACCAAAGAATACCTTTCGCTCTAAATACATTTTTTGATAGTTGATTATCCAAGAAATATTGAAATTTTCTTAGAGAGAATGGTTCCTCAGATTGAAAAGATACTGAACGAAACCCTTCTATAGTATTACTTTCATCATGATTGTGTGAGTGGTCGTGCGAATGATTGTGTGAGTGGTCGTGCGAATGATTGTGTGAGTGGTCGTGCGAATGATCGTGTGAGTAATATGCTTTATGAGAGTTGTTTTTTGCTAGGTGGTCACTATTTTCATATTTATCAGTTTCAAAAAGTCCTACACTTATGATCGTTTCTAATCCAACTGAACTATTAGTACATCTCAAAATTCTAGGTTCTGTTTTAATTGTGAGAATTTTTTCTTCAATTTTCTTTATTTTCACTTCATCTACTAAATCACACTTATTTAAAAGCAATATATCTCCATATAAAAGTTGAGCATGAGCAATCTTTGTCTTATCAACATTAAAATCAAAGTTTTCAGCATCAACTAAGGTTATTATCGAATCTAATCTTACTCTTGAACGAAGACTACTCCCTGCAAACGTCATGGCTACTGGTAATGGATCTGCGAGTCCAGTTGTCTCAACGATTAAATAATCTATTTTTTTATTTTTATCTAAGATTTTATTGACGGCTGTTAGTAATTCGCCATTTATTGTGCAGCAAATACATCCATTGCTTAATTCAATCATATCTTCACTAGTTTCAATAATTAAATCATTATCAATTCCAATTTCACCAAATTCATTTACTAACACAGCTGTTTTGAGACCTTTTTGATTGGCAAGTATATGATTCAAAAGGGTTGTTTTACCAGATCCTAAGAATCCGCTGATAATTGTTACGGGCAAAAGCTTATTCGTCATTTTTTAAACTTTTTGTTTTTAATCTATTTTAATTAAATATATTTAAATATCTACTTTTAACTATTAAATGAGGTTTTATTTAAGTAAGTTGCTTATTTCTGATGCTAGGACATGATCTAAGCTTGATATACCTCCTAGGTCATGTGTAGATAATTTAATTTTTACTTGTGAATAGACATTTTCCCAATTGGGATGGTGATTATATTTTTCTGCAAGCAGAGCTACTTTAGTCATAAAAGAGAAAGCATCTACAAAATTCTTAAAAACAATGTTCCTTTCAATATACATTGGATGTATTTCCCAACCGGGGATTTTAGCAGCTAATTCTTTAATCTCTTCATCTTTTAAAAGATATGGTTTCATTTATATGGAATATTTATTTTTATTATAGGCTCTGCACGCTTTTTCACCAATTGCATGAATATTTACTAATCTTTCTTTTCTTTCATAACGATGCTCCCACAAGTAAATAGCCTGCCAAACTCCGATAATAAGTTTTTCATTCTGAAAGCTCAATGATAAAGAATTGTTTGTCAGAGCTGTTTTTATATGTGCAGGCATATCATCTTCACCCTCTTGATAGTGTTCATAATCAACTTTTTTGGGTTGTATGTTTAAGTCTTGATAGGTATTGTATGGAACTATTGATTCAATATATTTACTTAGGTCATGAAGAACATTTGGATCTGCATTCTCATTTAATGTCAAGCTGCAGCTTGTGTGTAAAACATTCAAAATTAAAATACCGTTAACAAAATTATTTTCTCTAATAAATTCTTTAACTGAAGAAGTGATGTCTGTAAATCCTTGACCTTTAGTTATTACTTTAATTGTGGAAATAACTTGTTCCATTTATTAAAAAAATTTTAAGTTATTCTTTAAAATATAGTTTTAATATCTCTCACTGACTACAAAAAATAGCTTTAACATATATTCTATTTGGAGAAACTTTTGAAGGAGATTGCTTGGAATAAGTTAGGAGCTTATTTAACTGAAACCCAAATTTTAGGCTCTATACAAAATACTCTTTATTGGGATCAAAATACGATAATGCCTAGGAAGGGAGCATCTTGGAGATCTGATCAATTAACCTATTTGGCAAAAATACTGCATGAAAGAACCTCTTCAAATGTTTTATCTGATTTGATAATTTCAGCTGAGACAGAATTAAAAGAAATTGATGGAATTGAAGAGATTCAATTTAATTCAAAAATGAAAAATATTGAACTTTTAAAAAAAGAAGTTAATAGACAGAGCAGAATTGATCCAATTTTAGTTGAACATTTAGCCAGAGCTAAATCACGTGGTTATGAAAGTTGGCAGCAAGCTAAAGAAGATTCAGAATATAAAATATTCCTTCCTTCTTTTAAAGAACTTATTAGATTGCGTATTGAAGAATCTAAGCAGATTTCAAATGAATTAACACCATGGGAAACTTTAGCTCAACCTTATGAGCCTGATATTTCTAAAGAATGGTTATATAAAATCTTTAATCCAATTAAAGAAGCTATCCCCTTAATGTTAAAGAATACTAAACAAGTCAAGAAAGAAAATTGGGATTTAGATCATAATTCTCAGAAATATCTTTCCGAGAAATTACTTGATGTTTTTGGGAGAGATAAAAATTTGGTTGCTGTAGCAGAATCACCGCACCCGTTTTCGATAACATTGGGCCCAAAAGATTTTAGAATTACAACAAGGACTGTAAAAGGTGAGCCATTCTCAAGTTTTCTAGCAACTGCTCATGAATGGGGGCATTCGGTATATGAACAAGGTTTACCCTCTCAGAGTCATCAATGGTTCGCTTGGCCTTTAGGTCAAGCAACATCTATGGCTATACATGAAAGTCAATCTTTATTTTGGGAAAATAGAATTGTGAAATCTAAAGCTTTTTCTGAAAGTTTTTTTAAGTTTTTTAAAGAGAAAGGTTGTCCTCTGAAAAATTATGAGGAAATGTGGAAATCTATGAATACTTTTAAAGCTGGTTTGAATAGAGTTGAAGCTGATGAACTTAGTTATGGTTTACATATACTTATAAGGACCGAATTAGAAATAGAATTGATTGAGGGGAATTTAGATCCTGAAGATTTACCATTTGAGTGGAATAATATGTATGAAAGGCTTTTAGGGGTTAAACCACCTAATGATAAATCGGGATGTCTGCAAGATGTTCATTGGAGTGAAGGTGCTTTTGGCTATTTCCCTTCTTATTTACTTGGACATCTAATAAGTGCACAAATAACAAGCAAGCTTGAAGAGGATCTAGGATTAATTGATAACTTGATTGCAAATCAATCATATAAGTTAATTATTGACTGGCTAAAAAATAATGTTCATAAGTATGGTAGATCTTTGAATTCAATGGAATTAGTAAAAGAAGTAACGAGATTAGAATTATCTCCAAATTATTTCATTTCCTATTTAGAAAAAAAAATTAGTTTATTAAATTAAATATATTTTGAATCATAAATTTTAAAGATTTTTAAATGATATAAGATTGTAAAATAAACTAATTTATTAAGAATATGGCAAATCTTAATCAACCACCAAGTAAAAGTACCCCGAATTTATTGCATATATTAAATGCTTTTACAGATGAAACTAAATTGATAGTTAATACAATAGTTGAATTAAATTCAAATACAATAAATAAATACGAATTAATCACTGAAACAGGCCATTTAAAGCTTGATAGGGTTGGTTATTCGTCATTAGCATATCCATTCGCCTACGGATGTATCCCAAAAACATGGGATGAGGATGGTGATCCTTTAGATATTGAAATTGTATCTGTTACAGAACCTTTGATTCCAGGATCCATTGTTGAAGCAAGAATTATTGGTGTTATGAAGTTTGATGATGGAGGAGAAGTTGATGATAAAGTTATCGCTGTTTTATCAGATGATAAAAGAATGGAACATATAAAATCTTTTGAAGATTTAGGACCACATTGGATTAAAGAAACTACATACTATTGGGAACATTATAAAGATTTAAAAAAGCCAGGTACATGCAAAGTAAATGGCTTTCTAGGAATTGAAGAAGCTATTAAAGTAATTGAAGATTGTGAAGAAAGATATAAAAAAGATATTGAGCCAAACTTGATCGATTAATTTTTATCGAAACTTGTCGAATATTTCACTAAGTATTTCCTCTGCTCCTTTACTTTTAAGTTTTTCTGCTAATATTTTTCCGATTTTTTCAGGTTCATTAACATTACCTTCTGAATAATCTTTAACAAGTTTTTTCCCATCAATAGAAGCTACCATGCCTTTTAAATAAATTGAGTCATTTTTGACTTCACTATTAACACCTATTGGGACTTGGCAACCTCCTTCTAATTCTCGTAAGAATGATCTTTCTGCTAAACACCTCTTATTTGTTTCCCTATGATTCAATACATTTATGATTTTTATAATTTCATGATCATCTTTTTTGCATTCAATCCCTAAGGCACCCTGACCCACTGCATGTAAAGAAATTTCACTTGAAATTAGTTGATGAATTCTTGATTCAAATCCTAATCTCTTTAAACCTGCTGCGGCAAGAATAATACAATCAAATTCTCCAGAATCTAACTTTTCAAGTCTTGTTAAAACATTACCTCTGATGTCTTTAAAGACAAGCATCGGATAATTAAACCTTAGTTGAGCAAGTCTCCTTAATGAGCTTGTTCCAACAATAGATCCTGGAGGTAAAGTTTCTAATTGATAGATCTCATTCTTTTTGTTAACAACCAAGGCATCTGAAGGGTCTTCTCTTTCCGTAATGCATCCTAGGGCCAGACCATCTGGCAAGTTTGTAGGTAAATCTTTGAGAGAGTGGACTGCTATATCAGCTTTGTCTAATAGCATTTGGGCTTCAAGTTCTTTCGTGAATAACCCTTTGTCACCAATCTTCGCTAATGCAACATCAAGTATCTTATCTCCTTGAGTTGCCATGGATTCTATTGAGACCTCGATATCAGGTATATTTCTCTCTAGTTCTGCTTTAACCCATAAAGTTTGAACCATCGCTAACTTACTTCTTCTTGTAGCTATTCTTAGATTTGTTTTTGTCATTAAAATATTTCCTTTACTTAAGATTAAAAGAAAGAAGTAAACATTTAAAGATATTATTTATCAACTTAATGAAGATAAATCTATCAGTTTTATTTTATATATTCTTTTAAAACCCCATTTCTGTTTGGGTGCCTTAATTTTCTTAATGCTTTGGCCTCTATTTGCCTAATTCGCTCTCTTGTTACATCAAAAATTTGACCTATCTCTTCTAATGTTTTCATCCTGCCATCATCTATGCCATATCTAAGCCTAAGAACATCTCTTTCTCTAGGACTTAAAGTAGCAAGAACACCTTCTAGATCCTCTCTTAGTAAAGTTTTAGAGACATCTTGCTCAGGGTTCTCAATATCAGCCTCAATAAAATCTCCCAGTCTTGAATCTTCTTCCTTACCAATAGGGGTTTCAAGAGATATCGGAAGTTGTGCACTTTTTGCAATGAATCTTAATTTCTCAATAGTCATTTCCATACTTTCTGCTATTTCTTCTTCAGAAGGTTTTCTTCCAAATTCTTGACTTAAGACTTTAGTCGTTTTTTTTATTCTTGAAATAGTTTCGTATAAATGTACAGGTAATCTAATAGTTCTACTTTGGTCTGCTATCGCTCTGGTGATCGCCTGCCTAATCCACCAAGTAGCGTAGGTTGAAAATTTATAACCTTTTTCATGATCAAATTTTTCGGCGGCTCTTATCAGTCCTAAACTTCCTTCTTGAATTAAGTCTTGGAAAGATAAACCTCTATTCATATATTTTTTAGCTATTGAAACAACAAGTCTTAGATTAGATTGAACCATTTTTTCTTTTGCTCTTCTGCCCAGTAATAATCTCCTTCTGAATTTTGAGAGAGGCATATCTATTAGTTCAGCCCACTCTCTTACTGAGGGAAAATATCCTTTCTCAGATTCAAATTGTGTTGCTAATTCTTCAAGTTGAAGTAAGTCTGCAATTTTACGGGCCAGTTCAATCTCTTCATCTGGTCTTAGTAATCTTATTCTTCCAATTTCTTGTAAATAAACTCTAATTGAATCCTCTGTATAAGTACCTTTAGGTCCAAGTTTTATGTTACTGAGATTTTTTGCTTCTTCATCTGTAAGGCTAAACTCACTGTTATCTAATGCAACTTTTTCACTGTCAGAGTCTTGATTATTTGCTTCGCCACCTGAATTTCTTGAGCCTTCCATCTCATTTATTGAGGTTAATTCAATATTCTTATTTATTTTTTTCTTAGAACGTGATTTAGGATTTTTAGACTCTGCAGCTATTGGACACATAGTAGACTCCTTTCTAGGGTGAATTTAACTAAATAAAACTTTAATTACGGCTATTCCGTACATTTAGTAGTAAAAGTTAGCTTTGTGGTGAAGTTCATCTATTCACAAAGGTTTTAAAAGTTAAAGTGCTTGGAAAATGTTGAAAAATTTAATTAGTGTTATAAATTACCTAGGGCAAAAAGTTTAGGGCTTTCTCAGACTGGCAGATCAAACTTGAATTTTTAAATCAAAGATCAAAGCTTCACGTCTTCCCTCAGAACTAGATGCATACAATGTGCAAAAACACTTTGTGGAATGTTCAACAATCCAATACTAAGAAAAAGTTTTGAAGCTCGCAACTAATAATCAATCATCGAGGCTCATCAAATTTGGCGTTTTGCTTGATTTTGGTAGATATAGCAATAGATTTGATTATCTTGATGAAAAATATTTAGGTGTAGAGATCGGTGATATTGTGCTGGTTAGAATTAAAGGTCGTTTAGTAAATGGACTAGTAGTAGAAAAGAATATCATTCAAGATAATTCGAATAATCAGAATGATTTAAAAAATAATTCAATAGTTGATTTTAAATATTTATCAATTGAAAAAATTATTGAGAAACAAGTTTTCCTTCCTTGGTGGAGAAAATGGATTGAGCAGATGGCCATTTTTTATAAAGTAAGTGAATTAAAAATGTTTAAAACAGCATTCCCCCCTGGATGGATTGGTAAATTAAATATTAAATCAGAAATATCTACTAAAATTTGGATAAGTTTTAATAATGATGGAGTTAAATCAAAATATAAATTTACAGATAAACAATCTTTATTATTAGAAAAAATAAAAAGCCAAAAAGGTGAATGGCAGAGTACCTTAATTAAACAAGGTTTTAGTTCGCAACAAATAAATGCATTAATTAGGAAGGGAATATTAAAGAAAATAAAGCGGCAAAAAACAATAAATATTGCTTTAAATTCATATAAAAGTAGTTCTCTTGAAAGAAAAATTCCAATACTTACTGATCAGCAAAAAAAGGTTATTAGAGTAATTGAAGAGATGAAATATGGAGAAGCTTTATTGCTTTGGGGTGAAACGGGATCTGGCAAGACTGAAGTTTATTTAAGAATAGTAGAAAGTCAATTAATTCTCAAGAAGAGTTGCCTCATATTGGCACCTGAGATAGGCTTAATTCCACAATTAATAGATAGGTTCGCTGACAAATTTAAAGAAAATATATATGAATATCATAGTAATTGTTCTCCAAAACAAAGACAGTTGGTTTGGCGTGAGATCTTAAATGCGAGTGAGCCTATTATCGTCATTGGTACTAGATCTTCAATTTTTCTTCCAATAAAAAATTTGGGAATAATAATATTAGACGAAGAGCATGATAACTCCTATAAACAGGAAAGTCCAATGCCTTGTTATGACGCAAGAGAAGTTGCTATAGATAGATCTAAATTGGATAAAACTAAAATAGTATTTGGGACTGCAACACCCTCTTTATCTATTTGGAAAAAAGCATATTTTGAGAAGAAATTAAATATAATGCGGATGCCTAATAGGATATCATCTACCAAAATCCCTGAGATAAAAGTTATAGATATGCGAGATGAATTTAAGAAGGGAAATAAGAAAATTTTAAGTATCGAATTATTAAATTCTCTTTCAAAGTTGAAGATCAAAAATGAACAAGCAATAATTCTTGTGCCTAGAAGAGGATATAGTGGTTTCCTTAGTTGCAGAAATTGTGGTTATGTCGTGAATTGCCCAAACTGTGATACTGCTTTAACTATTCACGTAGGAGAAAAAGGGGGGAAATGGTTAAATTGTCACTGGTGTAATTTTAAGAGGACCTTAATTAATTCATGCCCAGAATGTAATTCAACAGCCTTTAAGCCATTTGGCATAGGGACTCAGAAAGTATTGGAATTCCTTAGTAATGAATTTCCACAATTAAGGTTTTTAAGATTTGATAAAGATACTACTTCTGGTAAAAATGGTCATAGGAAAATTTTGAATGAATTTGCTAAAGGGAATGCGGATGTAATAGTAGGTACTCAAATGATTGCTAAGGGAATAGATATCCCAAACGTTACACTTTCAGTTGTATTAGCAGCAGACGGACTTCTACATCGGCCAGATTTATCTTCTGAAGAAAAATCACTACAACTATTTCTACAATTAGCGGGAAGATCAGGCAGGGCAGAAAAGAATGGTGAAGTCATCTTTCAAACCTATCAACCAAATCATCCAGTTATTTCATTTTTAAAAAAAAGAGATTATGAATCTTTTTTGTACGAGAATTTGCAGTTAAGAAAAACTTCAAATTTATTCCCTTTTTGTAAGGTATGTCTTCTAAAACTATCAGGTTTTAGTTATGAATTAACTGAGCAAATAGCTAAAAATGTAGCGAGTTTTATTATGCCATTTTGTATACAAAAGAATTGGGAGATTATTGGTCCCTATCCAAGTATGGTGTCAAGAGTTGGGAAAAAATATAGATGGCAAATATTAATA
>CACNYU010000027.1 GCA_902624785.1 uncultured Prochlorococcus sp. | reverse complement strand
AATTACTACTGATAATAAAATAACTGGTATTGAAAAAATTGTATCCATCACAATAGATAAACACTTATCTAAGTATCCACCAAAATAGCCACTTATTAAGCCCAAAGGGATACCAACCAATAGAGAGAAAAATAAGGATAAAAATACTACTTCAAAGGCAATAGTTGATCCTTGTAAAGTTCTTAAGCAAACATCCCTCCCCAACCTATCAGTACCACATAAATGACTGATTGAAGGTGGCGCATAAATTTGATTATTCAAGGCTATTTCTGAGAAATCAAATAAATTAAGAAAATCAAAAAACAGCATTAAAAATACTGCAATGATATAAAAACTTAATATGATAAAACCAATTTTTCTAATATTTTTTGAAATATCATCCTTTAAATTTGATTGAATCAAAACTTATCTTAAATATTTAAAATCAATATAACTATAACTTTTAAAATAAAAAAGTTTTTTTTAAATAAAAATCTATTATTGATTTAATTTTAAGACCGCCATAAAAGCTTCTTGGGGAACATCTACCTTACCCATTGCTTTCATTCTTTTTTTTCCCTTTTGCTTGTTTTTTTAATAATTTTTTCTTTCTTGAGATATCGCCACCATAACATTTTGAAAGAACATCTTTTCTTAAAGCACTTATACTCTCGCTAGCAATAACCCTACTACCAATTGATGCTTGAATTGGTATTTTAAATTGTTGCTTTGGAATAAGATCTTTTAACTTCTCTACTAAACCTCTTCCAATTCCATAAGCTTTATCCTTATGAACAATTGAAGTAAGGGGGTCAGCCCTTTCTGAATTTATTAGTACATCAAGTCTTACAAGATCATTTTTTCTATAACCTATTAAATGATATTCCATGGAAGCATAACCTTGGGTTCTACTTTTCATTTGATCAAAAAAGTCAGTAACAACTTCAGCAAGTGGAATCTCATAAATCAAAGTAACGCGATCAGTTGTGATATATTTCATATCAACAAAAAGACCTCTTCTTTCTTGGCATAATCCCATCAAAGTTCCATTAAATTCATTTGGAGCATAAATTTCCATTTTGACATAAGGCTCTTCTATTGATTCTCTAGATTGAGGATCAGGGATAGTTGATGGATTATCAACAAGAATATGATTACCTTCATTTAGATTCACTTTATAGATTACAGAAGGAGCCGTAACAATCAAATCTAAATCGTATTCTCTCTCTAACCTTTCTTGAACAATTTCCATATGAAGTAATCCCAAAAAACCACATCTGAACCCAAAACCCATCGCACTACTAGTTTCAGGTTCATATTTCAAAGCTGCATCTGATAACTGTAATTTTTCTAAGGATTCCCTTAAATCAGGGTATTGATCTGCATCAGTAGGAAACAATCCGCAAAATACCATTGGGTTTGCTTCTTTATAACCTGGCAAAGCTTCTTTAGCAGGATCGTTAAATAGAGTAATTGTGTCTCCAACTCTTGCATCAGCAACAGATTTAATTGATGCAGATAAATAACCAACTTCTCCAGCATGCAAATCGTTAACTTTTTGCTGATCAGGAGCCATAATTCCAACCTCATCTAATTCATAAAATTTATTACTAGCCATTAGGAGGATTTTATCTTTCAATGATATTTTTCCAGAAATAACTCTAAAATAAACAACCACTCCCCTATAGGGATCGTAATATGAGTCAAAGATAAGAGCTTTTGTACTTTTATTAGTACTGTCATCTGGGGGAGGGATATCTTTTACAATAGTCTCAAGTATGTCTTCTATTCCTACACCAGTTTTTGCAGAACAATAAATAGCATTACTTGTATCTAAACCGATAATTTCCTCAATTTCTTTTTTTATTTTTTCAGGGTCAGCCCCAGGTAAATCAACTTTATTTAAAACAGGGATAATTTCAAGATTGTTTTCAATTGCAAGATAAACATTTGCCAATGTTTGGGCTTCAACTCCTTGACTTGCATCAACAACCAACAATGCACCTTCGCAAGCTTGCAATGATCTACTTACTTCATAAGAAAAATCTACATGCCCAGGCGTATCTATTAAATTTAAAACGTATTCTTCATCATCTTTAGCTTTATATTTCATCCTTGCAGCTTGTAATTTAATAGTTATACCTCTCTCTCTTTCAAGATCCATACTATCTAGAAATTGTTCTTGCATATCTCTTTGAGATACCGTTCCTGTATCCTGAAGTAATCTATCTGCAAGCGTTGATTTACCATGATCTATATGAGCTATTATGCAAAAATTTCTTAATTTCGATACGGGAACGTCTGTCATATAAATCTAATTAAACATTTCAATCAGTATTTAAATATTAGCTAATTAAGTAAATTGATGGAAACCTAGAATTGAATTATTCCTACTTTTAATATTTTCTTGATATTTACAATCTAGTGTTATCAACGTTGAAATTCTTTTTTGAAAAAAGTCTTTATCATCTCTTAAAAAACAAGACTTTCTTAAAACCTCAGTCATAATATGTACAGCTGTGCTTGCTCCAGGTGAAGCTCCCAATAATGCGGAGAGAGTACCGTCAGAAGAATTAACAATCTCGGTGCCAAATTTTAAGACACCACCATTTTGAGTCTTTTTGATAATCTGCACCCGTTGACCAGCATTTTTTAAGTACCAATCATTTGAATTAGCAGAGGGCATCATTGTTTGTAGACTTTTAATTCTAGATGAATTATTTTGTATTGATTGAGAAAGTAGATACTTAATCAAATCCAAATTTTTAAATCCAACATCAAAAGCTGGAAATATATTATTAATTTTTAGAGAGTTAAACAAATCAAAAAAGGAACCTTCCTTCAAGAATTTTGTAGTTGAACCTGCGAATGGACCAAACAATAAATATCTTTTCCCATTTATCCATCTTGCATCTAAATGTGGAACTGACATTGGTGGAGATCCTATAGCCGCCTTTCCATAAACTTTGGCATTATGCTGAGTTGTCAATTTATTATTTTCGCAAATAAGCCATTTACCACTGACAGGGAAACCTCCAAATAAATTACCTTCTGGGATTTTTTGATTTTTGAAGGAGAGTTATAGATTTTCCACCAGCACCCAGAAAGATGAATTTAGCAACAAGACTTTTTCTCTTACCATCTTTGTTTAATTTTACTGACCAATTATTATTATTAAGCTTATTTAAATCTAAAACCTCCGTAAGATAATTCAATTCTACATTTTTATTTTTAACAAGATATTTTAAATATTCACTGGTTAATGATCCAAAATCTATATCAGTTCCTCTTTTAACTCTTGTTGCAGAAATTTTTATATTTTTATTTCTATTTTTAGTTATAAGAGGAGCCCAAGTGGAAATTTCAGAAAAATTAGATGAAAATTCCATATCTTTGAACTCATTAAACCTTGAAAGTAATTGATATCTTTTCTTTAAAAAATTAAAATCTTCTTCTCCACTAACAAAACTAATATGCGGTGTAAATCTTAAAAATTTCTTACAATCAATTTTGCCCTTTTCATATAAGGATGCCCAAAGTTCTAAAGATTTCTCAAATGAATTATTTATTGCCAAAGCCTTTTTGAATTGAATTTCTCCTTCATGATTTATAGGTGTATAGTTCAATTCACAATTAGCAGCATGGCCAGTTCCCGCGTTATTAAAGGCACTAGTACTCTCTTTCCCTGAACTTTCAAGCTTTTCAACTATAAGGATGTTTATATCTGGATATATTTCTGTAAGTAAAATTGCCAAAGTTGCACTCATAATTCCCGCACCAACAAATATGGCATCGTAATCAGAATTGCTCTTTTTAAAATTAGTCACTTTAAAAATTAATTATTCTTTTTTGCAAAGAATTAAATTCTTTTCTAGTCTAACTATAAGATATTTTAAATTTTATGAGCACTGAGACTCTTCCATTAACAAATGAAAACGTAGAAAAAGTTCTTGATGAACTTAGACCATTTTTAATCTCTGACGGTGGAAATGTAGAGATAGCTGAAATAGATGGTCCAATTGTTAAGGTGAGACTTCAAGGGGCTTGCGGAAGCTGTCCCAGCAGCACAATGACCTTAAAAATGGGTATTGAAAGAAAGCTAAAAGAAATGATTCCAGAAATCAGCGAAGTTGTTCAAGTTTTATAAAATTTAAAATTACTCACCCTTTAATTCTTTGTTTAAAGCAGTTTTGTAATCTAAGCAATCTATAGGCAACCCTTGGCCAATAGCTACAAGGAGTGGAGCTAATATACCTAATGTAAATACTAAATTAGATAAACTCACACCGTTATTGCTTAAAATAAAGCTAATAAAATATATTGTTATTAAATATGCATGCAGTGAGAAAAATTCCTTAGGCTTGAGAGCTGGCCATCTAAGCGTATTTCCTAAAAAATATAAAAAACCTGTCATACTTTAAAAAATTTTTTTATACAAAATTAAGGTTAATCCTTAAAATGCATTTATATAAATAAAATTTACTTAAAATAATAATTAAGTGAATATTAAATTTTAATTTCAATATTAATCTTATAGACAGCAACAAAAAGTCTAGTTTATAATTAAATTGTAGAATTTCTACTATTCGTTCACCCTAAATAGGGCGCAGTCCGAGCTATACCATGGAACGGGGGATAGCCGTGTTGTTAAATCGAATCATGACTTCACTAACTTACAGAGGTAAATCTTATACCCAAATCAATTCCAATTCCCAAAATGCATTTGTTGAACTAACTTACAGAAGGAATGTTTATACAAATAGGAAAAAAGAAGCTTCATCAAAACAAGATTTAGTTACTCTCAAATACAGAGGAATTGAATACGAAAAATAAACATTAAAAATTTTAATCCTCCCATTTGGGAGGATTTTTTTTAGTTGTATTTTACTTAAAAATTAAAAAAATTTATGACCGAAGATTGTTGCAGTGTTTCAAAAACAAGTATTGAAACAAATAATCCTAATCACAAAAGTGCTATACAGGAAAGATATGGAGCCGCAGCGATTGAAAAAGAAAGCTGCCTTTGTACCCCAGTTTCATTTAATCCGCAATATCTAGAGGCAATTCCAGAAGCTGTCATTGAGAGAGATTACGGATGTGGAGATCCAACGAAATGGGTAAAAACAAATGATGTAGTTTTAGATCTTGGAAGCGGTAGTGGCAAAAATGCATTTATTTGTGCTCAAATTGTCGGCAAGGGAGGTCAAGTTATTGGAATTGATCAAAATCAAGACATGCTTAATCTTTCAAGAGAATCGATAGAGTATGTTGCAAAAAAAATTGGTTATAAAAATACAAAATTTATTGAAGGTTCCATTGAGAAGTTAGATGAAATAGATATAAATTTGAATCCAATCATTAAAGATGATTCAATAGATATTATTCTAAGTAATTGCGTTTTAAATTTAGTAAATCCTGATTCAAGAAATAATCTTTTAAAAAACATTAAGAGAGTACTTAAGAGGAATGGTAGGATTGCTATCAGCGATATTGTCTCTAATAAAAAAGTACCCCTTGAATTACAGAACGATCCAGATTTATGGAGTGGATGTATAAGTGGAGCATGGTACGAGCCAGAATTTATAGATGACTTCAAAAAGTTAGGATTTAAAAATTTAAATTTTGCTGAAAGAAGTACAGATCCTTGGAAAGTGATTGAAGACATTGAATTTAGAACAGTAACTTTAGTTGGCAATCTTTAAAAAAATTTGCTTTTATGAGCGATAATTTACGTGGTCTAATGCCTGCCTTAAAAAATAAATTTTATTTCAACTATGGAGGTCAAGGGCCTCTACCCTCACCATCATTAAATGAAATCACTAGAAGTTGGCAAAAAATTCAGGAGTTAGGACCATTCACAAGTAATGTTTGGCCTTTTATCAATAAAGAAATAATACAAACGAAACAAAAAATAGCAGAACAATTTGGAGTTAAACCAAAATACATTTCTCTTTCTGAAAATATATCAACAGGGATGATATTACCTCTTTGGGGAATCAATATAGATAAGGGGGATGAGCTACTAATAAGTGATTGTGAACATCCTGGGGTCGTAGCGGCAAGTAGAGAGTTCTGCAGAAGAAATAATCTGAAATTTAGAATTTTCCCAATTCAAAAAATAAAAAATATCGATAAAAAAGTAATATTAAATGAACTTGGAAAGTATATAAATAAAGATACAAAAATTTTTATTATATCTCATATATTATGGAACTTTGGTTATGAAATGCCTCTGAAAGAAATCAGCCTTGAACTCAACCGATTACCAAAAAAACCTTTTCTTCTTGTTGACGGTGCACAAAGCTTTGGGCATATAGAAATAAATGAAAAAGTTAAGTTCTCTGATGTTTATGCAGTCACATCTCATAAATGGGCATGCGGTCCTGAAGGTTTAGGGGCATTTTATGTTTCTGAAAGATTTATTAAAAATAGTAGTCCAACTATAGTGGGTTGGAAATCCTTGAAAAGAGAGCAAGGTATTTACGAGCCTAATGAAGACTTATTTCATAATGATGCAAGAAAATTTGAAATTGCAACTTCTTGCGTTCCATTATTATCTGGTTTAAGGCAATCAATTTCTTTAATTGAACAAGATTGCAAAGGTTTAAAAAAAAATAATTTAATCACATCAATGAGCAATAAATTATGGAATCACTTAAATGAGATTGATGAGGTTAATTTAATCATGAATAGACCAATAAAAAATGGAATAGTTAGTTTTGACATAAAAAAGGTAGATGATAAAAATAAGCTTATTTATAAACTTGGATTAAAAAATATTTGGATTAGGGTAATAGAAGATCCTCAGTGGTTTCGAGTATGCATTCATCAAATGACAACTGAAGATGAAATTGAAGTATTAGTTGATGAGATCAAATCTATCATTTTATAAATATTCTTTACCAAGGTATCTCTAAACCATCCCAGGCAAAAAATTTACCACTATCTTCAGGTTTCTGATTAATTAATATATTTATTAAATATTTAGAAGCCCTTTCAGTAGAAAATAATTTATTTTCAGGAACAAATTTTTGAAATGGTTTGGATAAATTAGTATTTACTGTGCCTGGATGAAGCAGAGTAATTATTGATTTTGGAAACTTTCTTCTCCACTCAATACTTAATGATTTAAGAAGCTGATTCTGAGCTGATTTAGCAGCTCTGTAAGAATACCAACCGCCAGTTTTATTATCTCCTATACTTCCAACTCTTGCACTTATACTTGCAAAATTAAAAGATGAATCTTTTGGAATAAATTCCTCAATACTTTTTGCAAGCAATATTGGAGCAAAAGCATTAATTGAAAAACTCTGGATTAAATTTTCTTTTGAGATATGTTGTAATCTTTTTTCAGGATTGAGTGTTTCGCTGTGTAATCTTCCGGTAGCATTAATTACTAGCCTCAAATTATCTGGATGACTTTTAATTCTATTTTTTAAATCAATTAAAGAATTATCATTCTCAATATCCAATTCCCAAAATGATTTATGAGCTTTGGTTCTTCCACATAAAACTACATCTAGATCATTAGATAAATTTGATAGATCAGTTGCAAGTTGTTTACCAATACCTCCAGATCCCACAATTAAAGCTAAACCTTTCATATTTAAAACTTAGAATAAATCTATTAAAGTATATTTCTGGATCATTCGTGTCTTAAATTCCATTTAAAATTTTATTGGTTTTTCTCTTGCCTTTTTTTTAATAAATCTTTAGCAATCACCCTATCATTAAAATCAATTATTTTATCGGACAAAATCTGATAATCTTCATGACCCTTTCCTGCTATTAAAACTATATCTTCATCCTTGGCAAAATCAATAGCTTTTTTTATTGCTTTAAATCTATCAATCTCAACAATAATATTATTTTTATTTTTAATGCCGTATAAAATATCATTAATTATTTTTATTGGATTCTCATTACGAGGATTATCGGATGTAATAAATATAAAATCTGATAAATTTTCTGCAATTGATCCCATCTTTGGTCGTTTATTTGAATCTCTATCCCCTCCGCATCCAAAAACTGTTATTAATCTGCCCTTAGTAAATTGCCTTATTGCCTCTAAAACATTTTTCAACCCATCTGGAGTATGCGCATAATCAATAATAACTTGAGGTGATTTATCTTCAGCGTAGCTTGCATGATTTTTTATTTTTTCCATTCGACCTGGGACTCCAGGAAATTTCTTTAAAATTTTAGAAATTTCTTTTAAAGGATAACCCAGCTTATGAAAAACTAAAATTGCTTGCAATGAATTCATTATGTTAAATTCACCCATCAAAGGTATAAAAAATTCAACAGAATCAGAAGGTGTATGCAAAACAAAATTTGAACCACTTTCATTGAAATGAATATTAGTGGTATAGAAAAAATTATCTTTTTTCAAATTGCGATTTTTAATAGATATTTTTAAGGGATTAGAGTTTAAATTATCTAACAATTTTATTCCCCATTTATCATCAGCATTAATAACAGAATAAGAACCTTTTTTTATAAGATATGGAGATTTAAATAATTCCATTTTTGTTCGAAAATAATTTTCCATATCAATGTGATAATCCAAATGATCCTGAGAAAGATTGGTGAATATAGCCGCATCAAATTCACAGCCTGATATTCTTTTTTGAGATATTGAATGTGAACTAACTTCCATAATTACTACTTCCACTCCTGCTTCTAAAGCAGCACTTAATTTTGGTTGTAACTTATCTGCGAAATCAGTTGTAAGTGATGATTTTTCTAAATAACCTTCCCATCTATTAAATAAAGTTCCAAATAATGCCGTTCTATATCCTAATTTAATACTTAAATACTCTAATAAACAACTAACTGTAGTTTTTCCATTTGTTCCTGTTACTCCAATAAGCTTTAATTTTCTTGATGGTCGATTCCAAAATTCAGAAATTAGTTGACCGAAAAGATAATCCAATTGTTTATTTAGTACTAAAACTTTTGTATAATCTAACTCTCCTGAAATTTTAGCTGCGTGCTTACTAATAATTGCAGCTTCGGCACCATTATTAATCGCATCCTTCCAATAAATCCCTCCATCAGATCTTGATCCAGGTAGTCCTAAAAACAAGGTGCCTTTTTTGACTTCTTTAGAATTAAA
Source organism: uncultured Prochlorococcus sp. (assembly GCA_902624785.1). Taxonomy (GTDB): domain Bacteria; phylum Cyanobacteriota; class Cyanobacteriia; order PCC-6307; family Cyanobiaceae; genus Prochlorococcus_A. The sequence continues at coordinate 2,343 of CACNYU010000027.1, read as the reverse complement.
ACTAATATCATTTATAAGAGAATCAAGTATTAATGCAGTGGGCTGAATATTTACTAATTCCAGTAATTTATGTAATCTAATTTTTGGCATTAATTTTTAAATATTTTGATAATTTAAAATATTCTTTTTCAACCAATTTTGTAATTGTGAGTCTTTTAATCTGGGAGAAAGTCGTGGAAGCTCATATATTTGATTAGTTAATTTATTTTTTAAGGCTAGCACTGGTACTTCGTAATCATATTTTCTAAATTTATCCTGATACAGATCAAACCTATCAATATCAATTTCCTTAATTATTAATTCAGATTGGATATTTTTAATATTTATATTTAGCAAATTATTTTTTATTGCCTCGCAGAGACAGCATCCTTTTCTAACAAAAATATATAAAATCATTCTCTTCAATCAGGAACAGGGTCACATCCACATGGTGTAAATGGATGGCATTTACTTAATCGTTTTACAGTTAACCATCCCCCTTTCCATGGACCATGCTTTTTAATAGCTTCATATCCATAACTACTGCAACTTGGGATAAATCTGCATCTTGGTCCAAAAAATGGAGAGAACCACTTTCTATAAAAAGAAATTAAGAAAAGAAATATTGAAGTTAAAAGAGAATTGATAAATTTAATCACGTTGATGATGTAAAATAAAATCTCAAGCAATAACTACTCTAATTGAAATTTCAATTTTTTATTGCATAATTCAATTTATTTTAAACTATGTCAAGATACCGCGGCCCTAGATTGAGGGTTACGCGTCGCTTGGGAGAACTACCAGGTCTCACTAGGAAGGCTTCTAAAAAGTCCAATCCTCCAGGTCAGCACGGCCAAGCCCGTCGCAAGCGATCAGAATATGCAATTCGTCTAGAAGAGAAACAGAAACTAAGATTTAACTACGGAGTATCCGAGAGACAACTCGTTCGTTATGTAAAGAAAGCTAGATCTCAAGAAGGCTCTACAGGTACGAATTTACTAAAACTTTTAGAGAACAGACTGGATAATGTTTGTTTCAGGTTAGGTTTCGGTCCTACAATTCCAGGTTCAAGACAATTAGTAAACCATGGACATGTAACTGTTAATGGCAAAGTTTTAGATATTGCAGGATATCAATGTAAACCAAATGACATAATCAGCATTAAAGAGAATAAGGCAAGTAAAAAACTTGTTGAAGGAAATATTGAATTTCCAGGTTTAGCAAATGTTCCACCACATTTAGAATTAGATAAACCAAAATTATCAGGGAAAGTAATCAACAAATGTGATAGGGAATGGGTGGCAATTGAAATAAATGAATTATTAGTCGTGGAATACTACTCTAGGAAAGTTTAACTTCCATTTTATAAGAGTTTTGCTTTATCTCTAATATGGGTATTTACAAAGAGTTATTCAAATGGAACTCAATAAAAATAAAAAAATTCTACCAGGATTTAATACCTTATCAATACATCACGGGAAATCTTTTGCCGAAGAAACTGGCTGTATAATGCCGCCCATTTTTGCTACTTCCACTTTTAAACATGGAAATGCAGAAAATTTTGATTATACAAGATCAGGTAATCCAAATTTTAGAATTTTAGCTGATATCCTCAAGGCACTAGAAAATTCAAATTATTGTACAGTCTTTAATTCAGGTATAAGTGCAGTGACAGCAATTGCCTCGAGTTTAAAGTCTGGAGATAAAATACTTTGTGAATCGAATCTATATGGCTGCACAATAAGGATGTTTGAAAAAATATTTAAAAAATTTAATATAAAGACTTTTTATTATAACTTTACAGATAAGGAGAACATAAAAAAAATTTCAGAAATTAACCCAAACCTAATTTGGTTAGAAAGTCCTACTAATCCTTTATTGAAAATACTTAATATCCGAGAAATTTGCTCAGAGGCTAAAAAAAAGGAGATACCAGTAGTAGTAGACAATACTTTTTGTACATCAATGATTCAAAGGCCATTAGAACTTGGCGCCACAATCTCTCTTATAAGCACAACAAAGTTGATTAATGGACATAGCGATGCATTAGGTGGAGCAGTACTTACAAATGATGAAGAGTGGCAAGAAAAAATGATTTTTTCTCAAAAGGCTTTAGGGCTTCAACCTTCACCATTTGATTGTTGGCTTATTACCAGAGGCCTAAAAACGCTTCCATTAAGAATTGAAAAGCAATCAAAAAATGCAGAATTAATATCTGAGGAATTATCAACAAATAAATTAATTAAAGAAATAATTTATCCCTTTAATCAAAATTATCCTGGATACCTATTAGCCAAATCACAAATGAAATCAGGTGGATCAATGATTTCTATAAAACTAAATTTAGATAAAGATCAAACATTC
>CACNYU010000026.1 GCA_902624785.1 uncultured Prochlorococcus sp. | reverse complement strand
GTATCATTTTCAACTTTCAAGATTTTATCTCCAGGCTCTAAACCTGCTATGTAAGCTGCCTTATCAGGCTGTATTGCAAGTACAGAAATCCCTGGATCAGGATCAAATGGTATTCCAATTGTGGTCACATTAATAATTAAAATTAAATAAGCAAGTAATAAATTTGCAAAAACACCCGCAGAAATAACAATAACTCTTTGATATATTGGCCTATTTTTTAACAAATTTGGATCTTTTGAATCAATACCCTTTTGTTCTTCATCTGGAAAGGAAACAAATCCACCTAATGGAAATGCTCTTAAGGAATATGTTATGTCACGAATTTTCTTTTTAATAATTGATGGTCCAAATCCAATTGAAAAACCATCAACATATATACCTTGTAGTATAGCTGCAAGAAAATGTCCCATTTCATGGAAGAAAATAAGAAATCCTAAGACAGTTATAGAAGTTAAAACATTCATTTAAATATATTAATTAGTTTTTATAAAAGATGAACCAAAATAGGGTATTAGCACATCTGGTATTTTTACACTACCGTCTTCTTGATGGCCATTTTCAAGAATAGCAGCCATTGTTCTTCCAATTGCTAATCCACTTCCATTTAATGTATGTAAGAAAGTGGTCTTTTTATCTTTTTTGGTTCTAATAAATGATCTACGAGACTGGAAATCAAAACAATTACTGCAACTTGATATCTCTCTATATGCGTTAGAGCTTGGTAGCCAAACTTCTAGATCAAAAGTACGACTGGATGAAAAACCTAAATCACCAGAACAAATATCAACGACTCTATATGGAAGATTAAGTTTTTGGAGAATGTTTTCTGCATCAGATGTGATTATTTGATGAGCTTCTTCTGACTTTTCAGGATGTGTGTACCAATATAGTTCAACTTTATTAAATTGGTGCAATCTAATAAGACCTTTTGTATCCTTTCCATAACTACCTGCTTCTCTTCGGAAGCATGGGCTATAAGCGACATATTTTAGAGGTAATGTTTTGGGATCTATTATTTCATCTTTGTGAAAGGCTGTGAGTGGAACTTCTGCTGTGGGAGAAAGCCATAAATCATCTTCTTTACATTTAAAGCTTTCATTAGAGAATTTTGGAAGTTGCCCAGATCCTCTTAGACTTTCAGAATTAACTAATGCGGGCGGCATTAATTCTATGTATCCGTTTTTATGATGTATATCAAGCATAAAATTAATCAAGGCTCTTTCTAGTCTCGCCCCATTTCCAATAAGAGTAATAAAGCGGCTCTTTGAAATTCTTGACGTGCGTTTGGTATCAAATAAATTTAATTCTTCTCCAATTTCCCAATGACTTTTAATATTTTCTTTCTTTAAAGCATCTCCCCACTTTCTGATCTCAAGATTATCTCTTTCATTTTTTCCCTTAGGGGTATCTTTACTTGGCAAGTTTGGTAATTTCAGAATCTCATCAATAATTTGTTTATTCAAGTCTCTTTTTATTTTTTCAAGTTTTGAAATTTCTGATTTAAGATTATTTCCATTGTTTTTCAGTTCATTAATGTCGATTATTGATGAATCTTTTGGATTATGATAATAATTACCAATTAATTTACTGATTTTGTTACTTTCTGATTGTAAGTTAGATATTTCTGTATCTTTATGCCTAATTTCAATTGTTAAACTCTGAAGTTGAGATAAATCAAAATTAATCCCTCTTACAGATAATTTTTCTTCAACTAGTCTTGGATTTTCTCTTATTAATCTTTGATCTAACACTCTTTTTTATGTATATATTAATAAGTTAAACTATAGATGAAAATTGTATGTTGTTTTTCTAAAAGAATTAATTTTTTTTGTATTTTTGAAATAAAGAAATATATTTTTGTTATGAAGCTAACCTTGCTCGACCTGTTGAGGACCATTGTTTAAGAGAATCAATTTGTTCTTTTGCCGTTCTTGACAATGGAACAAGTTCTGAAACGGCTTTAATTAAATCTCGTTCTGAAATTTCTCTTCTTTCAGAAAATGAGAAATGCATAGCCTCTATAACTGCTTGTTCCAACTCTGCTCCTGAATATCCACATGTTCTATCAACGATAGTGGATAACTGAAAATCATAATTTGGCCTTCTTTTTTTTAAATGCAAATCAAGAATACTAAATCTTTCTTCTGATTTTGGTAGGTCTAAGAAAAAAATTTCATCAAATCTTCCTTTTCGCAATAATTCAGGAGGTAATTTGTCTATAGCATTTGCCGTGGCAATTACAAATACTGATGATTTTTTTTCAGCCATCCATGTAAGTAAACTGGCCAATACTCTTTGGCTTGTTCCTCCGTCACTTCTTGCATCCCCACCAAATCCTTTATCAATTTCATCTATCCATAGAATGCAAGGAGCCATAGCTTCTGCTCTTGTTATAGTTTCTCTTGTTCTTGCCTCACTTGAACCAACTAACCCTGAAAATAATCTTCCTACATCTAATTTTAAAAGTGGCATTGACCAGTTTTTAGCTATTGCTTTAGCAGTTAAAGATTTTCCTGTCCCTTGAGGGCCGACTAATAATACTCCTTTTGGTAGAGGTAATCCATATTCTCTCGCTTCGCTAGAAAATGCTTGATATCTTTGCTTTAACCAATTTTTTAATATACTTAATCCTCCAATATCATTTTGATTTGAATCACTTTCAAAAAATTCAAGAATTTCGCTCCTTGCAATTACTTGTTTTTTCTCCTCCACAATATCTTTTAAATCTGTTCTGCTTATTTTCCCTCTTTGAGTTAATGCTCTTGCAGCAACTTGTCTTACTCTAAGCTCGCTTAATCCACTTGAAGCCATTGCTAATTCATGTAAGTCATTTTCATCAAGATCAGAATCTGTTTTTACAGAAATATTCTTTAAAAGTGTTTTTAGCTCTTTTTGATCTGGCAGAGGTAATTCAATAATAGTTAATAATTCGTCTAGTTCGTCTGAAGTTGGATAAATATGAGAACTAAAAATTATATTGTGTGTTGTTTCCTTTAGTGAAAATGATAATTCCTTAATAGTTCTAGAAATTGTTGGGTCCTCATAAAATTTATGAAAGTCTTTAAGTAATAAAATGGTAGATAAGGAATTATTTTGTTCGTTAATCCAATTTAAAATACCTTTAGGATTATTTGTAAATTTTTTTTCTTCATTTAATGATCCTTTAATTCCATTTACACAATCCCAAATTATTACCCTTTTTTTATTTAATCTTTTAGAAACCGATTCTAAAACTCTATACAATCTTTCCTCCTCTTTACTTTTAATCCAAATTAAAGGTGTTCTCGCTTTTACTAGTAAATCTAAATTTTGAAGCCAAGATTGCATAACTTTAAAATTCAAGTTAAATTAATTTACTTTTTACTGTTTGGTTCAAATGGCAACCTTTTTTCATTTATTGAAGTGGATGTGGATATCACTTTATCTTTATTGAGAAGTTGATCATCTAAAATCTTTTGTAAATTATCTGGCAAAGCTTCTTTATTTAAAATAAAAGTTTGTAGGGCTTGAAAGATATTAGCTACAACCATATAAAGTAAAACCCCAGCTGGTAGAGGGAAAAACAAGAACATGCCAGTAATCATAACTGGTGTAATTTTATTAGCAGTAGATTGTTGCGGGTTTGCAGGCATACCCTGTCCAGAGAGGAATTGAGATAGTAGTAAAGTTAGACCAAATGCTCCTACTAAAGCTGCTATATCCCAATTAATGGAGCCATCTACATAAAATCCAACCTGTCCAAGTGCTTTTATGAATAAAAATCCACTTTTAGCCGCTAACCCAGGAATTTTAGCTTCAATTGTTGCGTCTCCAGCTTGAATAGGAGTTACAATTCCTTCATTACTAATTTTGACGTTTTCTGAACCTTTTGAAACTGACCAAGAGGGCATAAACCTAGATCCTTCATCGTATTTCGAAAGAATGTCTGAATAATTATTTCCGTTTACAGTTTGAAGGTTGATTTTTAATGAATCTTCTAATCCTAATTTTGTCCCATTTGGTATTGAGGCTACTACTGGGAAATGAGTTTTTTCATTGATGAATATAGAATGACGGGGAGAAGTGAATGGTTTAGGTTCAATCGTTGCAATTTGTTCTTGAGGTAAAACTTTAAGATTTATATTGTATGGTACATCTGCAAATGGTGATCCTCTTAAGGTTGCAAATAATGCAAAAAGAACAGGCATTTGAACTATTAAAGGAAGGCATCCTGCGAGTGGACTCCCAAATTCATTCATTAATTTCCCAAGCTCCTCTTGCTGTTTTTTGGCATTTCCAGCAAATTTAGACTTTATTTCAGCCTGTCTTTTCTGCATAACTGGCTGAGCTATTTTCATTCTCCGAGCACTTCTTATGGAACCAGCACTGAGAGGGAATAAGGCAATTCTGATTACAACTGTAAGAGCAACAATAGCCAATCCATAACTAGGAACAAGACCATAAAAGAAATCCAGTATCGGGATTAATAATTTTTCTGAGATGAACCCGATCACGATATTAACAAAATAAATAATTTAGTAGACAATATATTTTACAAGATAAAGGAAACAATTTGCGATTAAAAAATTTTTAAGTTTTTGCCGCAAACCCTTGAATTTCTCCAAGGTTAGGTGAATTAGTGTTTTTTGACATATTTTTTTCTATGTAATTTTGCTTTTCTCTAAATGCCGGCACTGATTTCATTTCAACTTTAGAACTATCATTAAGTATTAGAACCATATCTCCATAAGATCCAAAACCTCTTGGTACTGATCGAATTTCTTTTATATTATTTAACGAAACTTGTGTTTTATTCCTTCCAAACCAGCCTCCAATGATAGTAATTCTTTTGTTAGTAATAGTAAACCTTAGCCACAAGGATCTTACAATTGCAGCGAATGCAAATGGTAGCCCTAATATAGTAAAACCTGCTAATAAATTGACAATTAAATCACCTTTAGCAGGACCTCCTTCGTAAAATACTTTCTCGTTGATTTCAATCATTTCAGTAGACCAGTTTTAAATAGTAAAGTGTGAAATTCCCTTAGTAATTCAGTTTCGTAATTAAAGAAATTTCCATTCTTTAGGTTAACAAGTACCCAGCTTTGAACGTGATTATACTCTTTTTTATAGTTTTTAAGAAAATCTTCATGTAACATTCTTCGTATTTTATTCCTGAATACAGACTTTTTGGAAAATTTCTTACTTACTGAAATAGCTAGTTTAAAATTATCTGTAAACGTGTAATTTTTATGGGATAAGAGTATTCGAGGACAGGATTTTGCAATCCTTAAATCCATAAATTTACCATAATACTTTTTTGAATTTTTATGAATATACTTGAATGCTCTATGACCTTTTAGTCGCAATTGTTTTGGTAAAGCCATAAGAGTACTTAGACCGCAATTCTCTCTCTGCCCCTTTTCCTTCTGCTTTTAATAACTCTTCTGCCTGTATACGAACGCATTCTTACTCTAAAACCTGATACGCGTTTCCTTTTCCTTGATGTACCACCTAAAGTTCTTTTGGTCATTGTTTAAGATATTTTTACTAATCTAACATTAAATGGATACTTTAAAATTACTGGTCGATATTTACAGTCCAACTCCCTATATAACTTCCAACTGGTATTGGCCCCGATGATTTACCGAAAGTATGAAATTGATAAAGTCCAGGTCTTCGTGGATTAGTTACTTTAAAAACTACAGCATAAGAATCTTTACTTTTTGGCAGTGGAGAAATAGGATAAATTTCTACTTTTTTAGTTTCGCGATTTATTTCAATGTCAGAAGAAATATTTTCTAGACATTTTGTTTTAGAGTTAAAGCCACCGATATTTACTCTGCACAAACTAATATTTTTTGTTTTTAAAGTAGATTTAAACTTCTCTGGTAATTTAATATTTATTGATAATAAACCGGTTTTTCTATCACTAGGTCTATAAATAAAAAATATTTTATTTTTAGCATATTTTCTTGAATTTGCTTGATGCCATTTTAACTGTCTATATCCACTGTTTGTATCCCATTGAAATTCTAGACTAGCTTTTGCTGAATTTATTTGAAAAGGAATATAGGAACTTAATAAAGATAAAAATAAAATTGTTTTCAATGATGCCTTACTTGAAACTTTTAATAGGTTATTCATTTATTTAAATCAATCAAAAAAGTAGAAATTATTTATGCTAAATACATTAGCATCTGTCAGGCCTTAGTTTAGATGATCCTTTTAAATAGGGATGAACTGGTTTACGATTTGATTGTAAATTTACTAGTGCCATCATTCTAATGCAATAATTTATATCATTAGGAACCATCATTTGTTGACAATCTAAAAATGCAACTGAATCAAAATCAAAATTCTTTCGTGCAATCGCAGCGGGGAAACAAGCAGTCAAATCTTTTGTACATGTAAAAGTAATTGAAATAATATTTTCTTTTTTTAGTTCATTCAAAGAAATGAATTCATGAATAAGTTCAATTACTGCTTCCTTTATAAAAATACTTGTATCTCCATCGGAAGTAATAGCGCCCCTAATTGCAGTTAATTTGAAATTAGAACTTTTATTTTCACTCATGCCGTTGCTTATGGTTTATAAAACCAAAGTAATTTATTCATCGTCTCTATTTCAAAGTTAAGAAGATTTATTAATTTTGCAGCAAGTTCGCTTCCTGGAATTAGACCAAGTATCTTTTTCTTTTTCTTGCCAATTGTAAGGGGCTCAATTTTTAAATCTGTATTTGTTATTTGCGCTGCAATTTCTCTTGCTTTGTATTCATCGCCAATTTCATCAACCAATCCTAATTCTTTCGCTTGAGAACCTGTGAAAATTCTTCCATCAGCAAATTTTTTAACATCTTCTACTGGAATTTTTCTTCCAACCGATACGGCATTAGTGAATTGTTCATAACTTTCATCGATTAAGTTCTGCAACAATGCCCTTCCTTCTTCACTAAGTGGCTTATCAGGAGAAAGAATATCTTTAAATAGACCACTTTTTACAGTCTCAAATTTAATACCAATTTTATCTAATAATTCAGAAATGTTATTTCCTCTTATTATTACCCCTATTGAGCCTGTTATCGTTCCAGGATTTGCAACGATTTTATCAGCTGCAACTCCTATGTAAACGCCACCAGAAGCCGAAATATTTCCGAAACTTGCTATGACTTTACAACCTTTTGTTTTAAGTCTATTAATTGCGGAATAGATCTCTTGACTATCTCCAACAGTACCTCCTGGGCTGTCAATTCTTAAAATAAGTCCAGGGAATTCTCGTTCTTCTACTTGTTTAAGAGCTTTAAGAGTAGAAACTCTTGTTGAACTTGTAATAGGTTCTTCTATTACAATACGGGCAATCCTTTTTTTGGATTTTCTTCTAAAGGGCCAAATCATTTTTTTTGTTTTTATTATTAATCTTAAATAACAATAAAAAGATTATCAGTAGATTTGATGAATTTAATTTTAAATTGGTTTTTAATGATACTTCCTTTTGCTCTTTGGGGGACCTCAATGGCTGCCATGACTCCTCTCGTATCAACTGGTGGGCCAGAACTTGTAGCTTTTTTAAGATTATTACCTGCGGGGATTCTTGTCCTGATTACAACATATTTACTAAAAAGAGATTTGAAAATCTATAAGTGCGATTTGAAGTGGTTTGTTGTTTTTACAATTGTTGATGCAACATTTTTTCAATTATTTTTAACTTATGGAATATCTGAAACTGGAGCTGGATTAGGATCTGTATTAATTGATTCGCAGCCATTAATAGTAGCTCTCCTTGCTAGAGCAATCTTTGGTAACCTAATAAACCCCATTGGATGGTTGGGCTTAATGTTTGGTCTAGGTGGGATAATTTTTCTTGGATTCCCTCAAGAATTTTTAGAGAAGTGGTGGTTAATGTCAGATACAAATCTAGGAGATATAAACTTTAACGTTGGAGAAGCCTGGATGTTAGCGGCAGCATTATCCATGGCATTAGGAACAATACTCATAAGATTAACTTGTACAAAAAGTGACCCAATTTCGGTGACTGGATGGCATATGGTTTTTGGAAGCTTACCTTTAATTTTTAAATATTTTTTGGATACAAATTTTCAATCATTGCCTAATTGGTCGTTAACTGACTGGAGTTTAATGTCCTTTGCAAGTATCTTCGGAAGTGCAATTGCATATGGATTATTTTTTTATTTTGCGAATAATAAAGAAATTACTGGCTTTAGTACTCTTGCTTTTTTAACTCCAGTGTTTGCCTTACTAAGCGGAGGAGTCTGGCTCAATGAAAGATTAACGGTCCTTCAATGGGTCGGAGTGGCTTTTGTTCTGGTTTCAGTGTTTTTTGTTAGCCAGAGGAAATCTTTGTGGGAATTAAAGAATAGCGAGAGTAAAATCTAAAATAAATAAATAATTTTAGTATCTTATTAGGATGAGATTAACAATAATAAGTACTCCAATTGGCTTTTTAGGCAGTGGTAGAGGAGGAGGTGTTGAATTAACTCTAAATTCTTTGGTGAGTGGATTATTAAAACAAAATCATTCCGTAAATGTTGTAGCCCCTAATAATTCCAAATTATCTGAGAGTTGTAGCTCTGCTAATTTATTTACAGTGGAAGGCTATGAGCAATATAGTTGGCAACATCAGAATTATTATTCTAAAACAGAAATTAGAGATGATTCTATTATTAATGTAATGCTTGAAAAAGCTCTTTCTTTTATTAAAGATACTGATGCAATAATAAATTTAGCTTATGATTTACAACCGATTTGTAAAACTTTAGAAGTAGATTATCCGGTTTTACATCTCATCAGTATGGGCGACGAAAGTCTAGAGATAAGTAATATAATTTCAAAAGTTTATTCTTACTATCCTTTTAATTTTGCATTTCATAGTAAATCACAAGCTGCTGATTATCCCTTCATAAAAGAACCTATAGTACTTGGCAATGGTTTTGAATTGTCAAAATATACTTTTCAGAATAGAAAAGAAGGTCCTTTGGCATGGGTAGGCAGGATCGCACCTGAAAAAGGTCTTGAAGATGCTGCCTATGTAGCAAATGAAATAGGGGAAAAGCTTAACGTTTGGGGGGTTATTGAAGATCAAGATTATGCGTCTAAAATTATAGATTCATATCCATATGGACAGATATGCTGGAAGGGTTACTTGCAAACTAATAAATTACAAGAGGAGTTGGGGAAGTGTAGAGCTTTAATAAATACTCCTAAGTGGAATGAGGCATATGGAAATGTAGTAGTTGAAGCAATGGCTTGTGGTGTTCCTGTTGTCGCATATAAGAGAGGGGGACCTGGAGAAATTATTCAACATGGTGAAACTGGTTTCTTGGTGAAAGCAGATGATAAAGAAAGTTTGGTTTTGTATTTAAAACAGATTAATAATATTAAACGTGAGAGGTGCAGAGAGTGGGTTGAAAATAATGCATCTTCAAATATTTTTGCGGAGAAGGTTGTTAGTTGGATTAAAAGAGTTATTAAAGAATATGAGTGATTAGAAAATCATGATAAATGTTTTTTGTAATAAAAGGTTTTTAACCCTTTCAATAGTATTTATTTTTGGATTATCTGTTCTTTTATTAGGATTAGGTTCAACAGGACTTGTTGATGAGACGCCTCCTCTTTTTGCCTCTGCTGGTAGAGCGATGAGTCAATCTGGAGATTGGCTTACTCCAAAAGTTAACGGAATCTTACGTTTAGATAAGCCGCCATTTTTCTATTGGTTGATGGCTATATTTTACTCCCTCCCATTAAATGAAAGATGGGATCAATTAGGTTCCCTTTCAGCAAGACTTCCTTCAGCCTTGTCTTCATTATTATTGATGATGATGATTGCTGATACCGTATTTTGCTCCACAAAAAATCATGAGAACAATTGTTTACTCTCACTCATTGCTTCACTGAGTTTCTTATTATCTCCATTAATTATAATTTGGAGCAGAACAGCAGTAAGTGATGCTCTCTTATGCGCTACTTTGGGAGCAAGCCTTCTTTCTTTCTGGAGAAAAATCTCTAGTGATGATGAGAGAACATGTATTATCCCTTGGTTATTCTTAGCATTTGCAATCTTAACAAAGGGACCAGTTGCCTTTGTAATAATTTTTACTACTTTATTTACCTTTTTAATAACTCACAAAAATTGGAAAAATTTGTTTCTTAAAATAAACCCAGGGAAAGGACTTTTGATTACTTTCTTAATTAGTTCACCATGGTATTTTATACAGTTAATACAAAAAGGTAATGTTTTTTGGGATAGTTTTTTTGGATACCATAATCTACAAAGATATACTTCGGTAGTTAATAATCATTCAGAGTCATGGTGGTTTTACATATTTATGATGGTGATAGGTTCTTTGCCATTTTCTATTTTTTTAATACATGGAATATTTATTACCTTAAAGGAATTAATTTTAAAATTTGAAATTAGATCAGAAAGTACCAACAATATATATATATTTTCATTATGTTGGCTAACTTCTGTTTTTTTATTTTTTAGTTTTTCAGCTACCAAGCTTCCAAGCTATTGGATACCTGCAATACCAGCAGCATCTATCTTAATTAGCAGAAGTGTACAAGCCATAAATATAAAAAAAAGTAATAAATCTTTTATTTGGCTCTTAACAACTTTTATATTGTTTGGATTTTCTATCGCCTTTTATTTCTCTGATAGTTGGCTAGTTTTAATAAATGATCCTGAAATGCCAGATCTAGCAAATCAAATTAAAATAAATGGGCTGATTCTCAAATCTAAGCTTTTCTTCACTGCTTTGACAATAGTATCAACTTTTTTTATCTTTAAATTTTTACCAAAATCATTACTTTTTTTTCAAATATTTTTCTTTATTGGTCAATTTTTTATAATGCCACCTATTAGGAAATTAGCTGATAATCTCAGACAGGAGCCACTAAGAAATATTTCCAAAAGAATTATTAATGTAAGGACTAAGAGTGAACCAATAGCAATGATTGGGATAAGAAAACCTTCATTACATTTTTATTCAAAACAAATAATTTTTTATGAATCAAGTTCTGCATCTGGGTTGGTTAATTTATCTGAAAGATTTAATTTCGGCAAAAGAAGTAATGAGTTGGATCAGCCAAACTACCAATCCGATGGTTTTTTGGTAGTAATTGATAAATACTCAAAGCAAGAAAAGCATTGGAAAGAAATTAATACCCAAAAACTAGGAACATATGGAATATATAGTTTGGTGAGGATTAAAAGGAGAGATTTAAATTTATCTGCAAAAAAATTCAAAGAAGTTGGAATAAAATCAACTTGGAGAATTAAAAAATATGAAAAATTTTAGGAAAGTTTTCTTTTATTTATAATATCTTTTAAGTCATTAAGGCTACAACTACTAGGAATTTTAATCCCTCTTAAATCTTCATCTATTTCTAAATCTATAACTGAATCCTCTGCTAAGAAGCTCAAAACTTCATCGAAACTTATTCCCATATCACGTGCCATTTCCGAAATTAACCTTATTGTATCTCGCCTTAAAGATAGATTAATCCTTAATGGAACAAATTCATTTTGGGGGTTGATTGACATCATAAAGAAAATCTTAAGACATTATGTGGATTTCTGCACCTTATGTTTACAATTTAAATATTTCATGCATTTATCTTTTGATAGTAATCAATACTTAGGAATTCATGAGAAAAAATATTAAAGGGATTGTAACAGTGGAGTAAATTGTAGTCGTGAAAAAAGCTTTTGCAGCTAGATTGCTTCGATTTTTATATGCTTCTGCCAATAATATTGTTGATATTGCGCTTGGTGTAGCTGCTTGTAAGACTAAAGCTGTGGCCCCTGTTCTATCGAAATTTAAAATTTGACAAATAAAAAAAATGAATAAAGGTAAGATAAAAAGTTTTAAAATTAACGAATATTTAATGTTAGATTTAAATGGAATTA
>CACNYU010000025.1 GCA_902624785.1 uncultured Prochlorococcus sp. | reverse complement strand
GAGCATTTAATGTTCCTACAGATGAGTGGGAATTAGATATTGTAGCTTCAGGATCACAAAAAGGATATATGATCCCTCCAGGATTAAGCTTCATTTCGATGAGTGAAAAAGCTTGGAGAGCAAACGAATTATCAAACTTACCAAAATTTTATTTAGATTTAAAATCTTATAAAAAAAGTTTGCTAAACAACAGCAATCCTTTTACTCCATCAGTTAATTTAATGTTTGCTTTGGATGAAGCCTTAAAAATGATGAAAGAAGAAGGATTACAAAATATTTTTCAAAAGCATGAAAGACATAAACGAGCTATTTCAGAAGCTGCCAAAAAATTAAATCTAAAATTATTCGCAGACGAAAAATCACTAAGTCCATCAATTACAGCAATAAAGACTGAAAATTTTGATGCTGAAACTTTTAGGAAATCAATACAACAAAAATATGGTATACAATTAGCAGGTGGACAGGATCATTTGAAAGGAAAAATTTTTAGAGTCGGACATTTAGGTTACATTAACGATTTGGACATTATTTCTGCTATTACAGCTATTGGTTTAACACTTTACGAAAAAAATATTGTTAATCAAGACGATATTGGTCAAGCATTAATTGAAGCAAAAAATCATTTAGAAAATTAAATTAAGTTCCAGGCTCTTCAACGTTACCGCCAAGTTCTACAATCTTTTTTTTCAGTACTTCAGACTTCTTACCATCACCTCTTGTCTGAGCTACAGCTAGTGCAAATTCAAGTTTTTCTAATTGATGTCCTCCTTCAATAAATGAAAATCTTTTTTTAATTTGATTGTTTTTACCTTTGTAAGAAATTTTTGACGACATAACAGTTTTTATTT
The DNA here is from genome assembly GCA_902624785.1 of uncultured Prochlorococcus sp. Classification (GTDB taxonomy): domain Bacteria; phylum Cyanobacteriota; class Cyanobacteriia; order PCC-6307; family Cyanobiaceae; genus Prochlorococcus_A. The sequence goes on along the minus strand of CACNYU010000025.1, from coordinate 11,074 downwards.
TTTAATATTATGCCAAGTCAATAGCACTTTTTGCATCAATTCAATTATTAAGATTTTTATTTTTAGCGAGAACCCTTAAAGAAGTTCAATTATCAACTAATTAAAAAATTTTACTCAAAAGTGAATTATAAATTCTTAAAAAGCTATAGACAATGATCAAATAAAAGATATTTTTTAATAAAGTGTTGTTGTCATTGCATGTTTATTATTAAAGATTTGAAAATAATTTTTTTACTAATTGGTTTCTTAGTTAATTTTTCATTGCTTACTCCGAAAATATTAGCAGGATCATTTGGAGCAGAAATTTTTTGTACAATGAGAAATGGAGGTAATGATCATGAGAGTAGTTGGGAAGCAGCTTATAGTTACATTAAACGACAAAAAGGCGGTTTTTTTAAAACATCTCCGAAGCAAGCTGCAGCTCAAATAATTGAAACCGTAGTCAGAGAAAAAGATAAATTCAGTGGTTGTGTTGAGTACTTAGACAAACTCTATCCTGACAGGGAACTACAAAGAAAAATAAAAGAAGAAGAAAAAGAAAGGGAAAAAGAAGCTATCGAGAGAGAAAAAAGAAGAAAAGAAATTGAGAGCATTTCTGAAGAATCATTTGATAGATATGACTATTAAAAAAAGTATATTTGTATACAAAATAATAATTTAATAAGGTAATAAGTATTAAATATTAATATTTAGAATATTGACTTTTGAATATAGTAAGCCATTATTTATTTAAATAAAACAAACTGAATGCATAGCAATGATGCAGTATATTTAGAGGATTTATGCCCTAAATTAAAATTCAGACAGTGGAGACAATCAATTCATAAATTTACAAAAAAAAGCTGCATTTATTGTGGAAATAAATCAGAATCTATAGATCATATTTTACCTAGAAGCAAAGGAGGTTTAAGCAATACTGAGAATTGCGTTCCAGCCTGCCTTGCTTGCAATGGAAATAAGTCAAATAACGAAGCTTTCTATTGGTATCGAGGACAAAAGTTTTATGATCCAAGAAGAGCAATGGCCTTAAGAGCATGGATGGATGGAGATATAAGGCTTGCAGTAAGATTATTACAATGGGCAAATCCCCAGTCAGAAAATAAGATTAAAGTTTTTGACAAAAGTATCAAATATGATGCAGCTTAACTACCAAATATTGCAGACTTGTTCATTATTATATTTATTACAAATATTTCCATCAATTTCAGGTGAATCAGAAAAAATAATAAAAGTAAAAAATGACATTGTAATAAGCAAAAATTTCCATTTTGTGTGAAATTTTATATATTGAAGATCATGACTTTTTAGTTTATTCTGTCGATATGACTGGTTAAGGTAGATTTCTGTATTTAATTTTGCCAGCGGCTTTACCAAAGTCTTCATCGCTAATAATACACTTGTACTAGTTATAATCGTATATGGAAAAATTTGCAAGAAATTCATTAAAAAAAAAGAAATTCATAATATTTGGCGGAGGTTTCAGCGGCAAATTCATTGCGAATGAAATCAGAAGATTAGGAGGCGAGGCATTAACGAGCTCCAGAGAAATCCAAAATAATACTACAAGTTTTGTCTTTAATAGTCTCTCTAGCTTACTGCCACCTGATCACATTTTTGAAGGGACTACGCATGTAATAAGCTGCATTCCTCCGGATAAAAGTGGTAAAGACCCAGTTTTATTAAAACTCCATAAGAAATTAAAAAGTCTTGATTTAGAGTGGGTAGGATATTTATCAACAACTGGTGTTTATGGTAATACATTTGGCGAATGGGTATCAGAAAAAGATCCTGTTAGGCCTTTACAAGATAGAAGTAAAAGAAGATTACTATGCGAGAGAAGATGGCTAGATTCAAATTTACCAATACAAATTTTTAGGCTACCAGGAATTTATGGGCCAGGGAGGTCAACATTCGAATCAATATTAAAAAAAAATATTAAAGTTATTCACAAACCAAATCAAGTTTTTTCAAGGATTCATGTCGCAGACATAGCAAACGCTATCATATTTTTATTATTAAAAATAAATCATGAAAACTTTAAGCAAATAATAAATATTGCGGATAATTATCCAACTTCTCAAATTGAAGTAATAGAACATAGTTATAAATTATTAGGATTAAAAATGCCGAAACCAATTAATTTTGATGATGCAAAAAAATTACTTTCTCCAATTGCCTTGTCATTTTGGGAGGAGAATAGAAGAGTATCCAATAAATTGCTCTGCAAAGATTTAGGATACGAACTTATTCACAACAATTACAAATCTGGTCTAGAAAGTTGTCTTGAAATAATCAAACAAAAGAATCTAATATAAAATTTTATAAACTTAATAAAAAAATATTTATTAATAAAATAGACCTATGAAAGACGATGCAAAATTAGTTATTACAGTTGGAGATGAAGCTGGAGTTGGACCTGAGATTATTTTAAAAGCATTAGCTTCAAAAGAAATACCTAAAAAAATTAATATACAAATAGTTGGAAACAAGAAAAACCTGATATCTAAATATTTATTCCTTAAGTCACTAGGTATAAAAAAAATTTTAGATCCTAATCAACTACATGTAGAAGACTTAAAAATCTCAGAGGCAGAAGTAAAAGAACCTTCAATCGATACAGGAAATGCAAGCTTTTTATATCTAAAACATGCTATCGAAATTGTAAAAAATTCACCAAATAGTGCCTTAGTTACAGGCCCTATTTGTAAAAAATTATGGAATTCAGCAGGACATAATTATTCTGGACAAACCGAATTATTATCTGAAATTTGCGAATCTCCAAATGTTGGCATGCTATTTACTGCCAAATCTCCATTTACAGGCTGGCGATTTAATACTCTTCTGGCTACAACACATATTCCTATTAAGGAAGTCCCACATAAGTTAAATAAAAATTTAATAAATACAAAGTTAGATCTACTTCATCAATTCTGCAATAAGTTCAAAAAAAAACCAACTATACATATTGCCGGACTAAATCCCCATGCAGGTGAGGAAGGGGTTCTAGGAAATGAAGAAGTTGATTTTATTAATCAAGCGATAATTGATTGGAAAATTAAAAATCCACTAGTTAATTTAAGTGAATTAAAATCTCCAGATAGCTGTTGGATATCTTCTGCACAAGCATGGAGAGGCAATAAAAATAATGCCCCAGACGGCATACTTGCTCTGTACCATGACCAAGGTTTAATACCGGTAAAAATTATTTCATTAAACTATTCTGTAAACACAACTATAGGATTGCCAATAATAAGAACATCACCGGACCATGGTACTGGCTTTGATATTGCAGATAAAGGTATTGCTCAATGTCAAAGCATGATAGAAGCAATAAAAACGGCTAATGATTTATTGATTCACTAAGATTTTTTCACTCTCATCAAAACTTGCCCAAATTCAACTGGAGTACCATTATCTACCAATACCTCAACCACAACACCATTAAATTCTGATTCAATTTCATTCATAAGTTTCATTGCTTCAAGGATGCAAATTGTTTGACCAACAGATATTGAGCCTCCTACCTCAACAAAAGGATCCTCCCCCGGAGCCGATGCTCTATAAAAAGTTCCAACCATTGGAGAGGTGATTTCAAGCAGGTCAGAGCTGCCAGGAGGAGCTACTGAAGGTGCTGGTGCAACAGAAGATGGGGTGTGGTTATCATTTTTAGTTAATTGAGTCTCATCATGCTGAACCACATAATTTTGTGAAGCATTGCTTTGAATAGCCTCTTGCCTATTAACTAAATTTCTCTTAATTTCAAGTTTAAAGTCTTCTCCTTCTAGATAAAACTCTTGAATATCACTAGTAGATATCTTTTCTATTAGTTGGTTTAAGTCATCATGATCTAATTTTAAGGCCATTAGTTTTCCCGTCCTAAATAGCTATCGTTTCTGGTATCAACTCTAATCATTTCCCCAACAGAAATGAATAAAGGAACCATTACTTGTGCTCCTGTTTCCAGAATAGCTGGTTTTGTTCCGCCACTAGCCGTATCACCTTTTACTCCAGGATCAGTTTCTTTAACTTGTAGTGTCACTGAAATAGGCAATTCGACCTCTAAAACTTTACCATTCCAAGAAACAACATTAACTTCCATACCCTCTTTTAAGTATTTAAAACTTTGACCAATCTGATCGGAAGTTAATCTTGTTTCTTCAAAACTTGTCATATTCATAAAAACATAATCTCCAGACTCCACATACGTGTGCTGGAGGTTAGACTTTTCTAGAATAGCCTGTTGTACGGATTCACCAGCTCGAAATGTCTTTTCAATTACATTCCCATTTTGAACTGATTTTAATTTTGTTCTTACAAAAGCAGATCCCTTGCCAGGCTTTACATGTAGAAATTCTACAACCCGCCAAACTTGTCCATCTATTTCAATGGTAGTACCTGTGCGAAAATCGTTACTGGAAATCATTCCTGTATTACATACCCAGAGATCATAAACCTGTTTGAGTCTTATGCCAAAATTTTTATCAAATTTGAACAAAAATTATTTTTTTGTATTAATTATCTTTGTTCAAATATTCTTAATAAAACCGATAGTGGTTTTTGCTGATTTACCCAACGGGAATGCAGTTAAAGACCCAAATGCTATTTTGAGAAACTCCTTACCAATCAAGCAGATGGAACTTCAAGATATCCAGCATCGTCTTGAAGACACAAGCGATCTAGTGAGAGGTGGAAGATGGCCTGCATTAACGAAAACTGTAACGAAATGTCAATCCCTTTTTAAAAAATATAATCGTTCAATTCTAGATAAAATTAGCAACGAAAATAAAACCATCGCTGGGGATACTCTAATTGATCTCAAAACAGATTTAGATAACCTAGCAGATACCGCAAAAGTTAAAGACAAATATGCCTTCATAAACGTGCGTAGAGAAGCTCTTGAAAAGATTGGAGAATTAGAAAAACTGTTCTTACCAAGTGAATTTCCATATAAAATCCCTAGCGAGTTTGATGATCTTCCAAGATTACTAGGAAGAGCAAATGTCAAAATAAATACTACAAAAGGAAATATGGAAGCAATAATAGATGGCTACAATGCACCAATTACTGGAGGCGCATTTATAGACCTTGTAAGCAAAAATTTTTATAATGATTTGCCAATTAATAGAGCTGAAGAGTTTTTTGTTTTGCAAACTGGAGATCCGAAGGGAGATGCAATTGGTTATATTGATCCTGAGACAAATGCGCAAAGGCTAGTTCCCTTAGAGATAAGGGTTCCAGGGGAGCCAGAAACTTTTTATAATGAAACTTTTGAAGATTTAGGATTTTATACTGAAACACCAACATTGCCATTTGCAACATTGGGAACATTAGGTTGGTCACATTCAAGTGAAGCAGTCAATGATGGTTCTTCACAATTTTTCTTTTTTCTTTATGAAGCAGAACTTAATCCTGCAGGAAGAAATTTAATTGATGGTCGAAACGCTGCCTTTGGTTATGTTGTGAATGGTGCTGATATTTTAGAAGAGCTCAGCATGGATGATAAAATTACCTCTATAGAAATAATTGAAGGAGAAGAGTATTTGAAAGCACATGCATAAAGAAAAAATAAAAGATATTGGAGAAAAAGAACTAATAAGAAGAATCGCAAAATATATGCCATGCAATCAAGCATCAGATGATTGTGCGTTAATAAAAACCAAAAAAGAAGATTTATTATTAAATACTGATTTAATGGTTGAGAATACTCATTTTAATCACAAAATAATTTCTCCTAGAGATATTGGATGGAAGGCGGTTGTTACAAACTATTCAGATTTAATTTCTAGTGGGTGCGTAGAATTTATTGGAGTAAATATTGGATTAGTTCTTGCCCCCGAAACTGAATGGCAATGGGTGCAAGAGTTATATGAGGGCTTTAGTGAAGCATTAAATAAGTTTGGAGGCTCAATATTAGGAGGAGATTGCTCAAAAGGAGAAAACAAGATAATCTCCATAACCGCAATTGGGTTGCAAAGCAAACTTAAACTCAGAAGAAATGCATGTAAACCCGGAGACATACTACTTACAACTGGTTTTCACGGATTAAGCAAACTAGGTTTGCTAATTCAGACAAACAAAATAAATATAGAAGAAATGAACCTTAGTGAAGAGCTAATTGATATATCTATAAATGCTTTCTGCAGACCCACACCCAAATACAATATTTTAAAAATAATTTTAGAATCCAGTGAATTTTTTATAAATAGAGAAATTGGATGTACTGATAGTAGTGACGGGTTTTACCAAGCAATTTTTGATTTATCTAATGAGAGTAAATGTAAAGCTGTAGTTGATTACCCAAAACTACCTAAAAGTTATCTTTGGCCAAAAGGTGATCAATGGGATAAGTTCTATCTATATGGAGGTGAAGATTATGAATTATTAATTTCACTTCCTAGAGATTGGGCAGATAGATTAATGCAAATAAGCAACGATATTAAAGAAATAGGTTATTTTACGACAGGAAATCCAAATGTAGAGATCAAAAATTATCCAAATAATTCTAGTTTAGATAATAATTCATACTCACATTTTTAAATTATTTCCACTTATTAGCAACTATTTCTGCTAGATCAACAACTCTTTGACTGTAACCCCACTCATTGTCATACCAAGCCAAGACTTTCACAAGGTTATCTCCAATGGTCATAGTAAGATCACTATCAACGATTGAAGACTCGTTAGTTCCTGCATAATCGCTAGAGACCAATGGAAGATCTCCGTATTTAATAATACCTTTCATTCCATTAATAGATGCTTCTTTTAGCACATTATTAACCTCATCAGCTGACACTGATTTAGAAGATTCAAACACAAAATCAACTGCAGAAACATTTGGAGTAGGAACTCTCATAGCGATTCCTGTTAATTTACCTTTCATTTCTGGATAGACTAAAGCCACAGCTTTTGCAGCACCAGTAGAAGTAGGAACAATGTTGGTAGCAGCAGCTCTAGCTCTTCTCAAGTCTCGATGGCTATTATCTAAAATTCTCTGATCACCTGTATAGCTATGAATAGTCGTCATTAAGCCTTTGTTTATACCAAAATTCTGGTCAAGGACTTTCACCACTGGAGCTAAACAATTGGTAGTACAGCTTGCATTACTTAAAATATCAAAATCATTATGATTATAAGTATCTGCATTAACTCCAACAACGTAGGTACCTACCCTATCACCTTTTCCCGGAGCAGTTAATATAACTTTCTTAGCTCCAACTTCAAGATGTTTACTTGCCGCAACATCTGTATTAAATACACCTGTTGATTCAATAACCAAGTCAACGCCCCAATCTTTCCATGGTAAATTCAAAATATTTCTATCTGAAAAGCATTTGATGGTTTTGTTGTTAATGATAAAAGTATCATCAGTATATTTAATGTCCACATCTTCTAGAGGTCCTAGTACGGAGTCATATTTAAGAAGATGCGCATTTGTTCTTGGATCAGAGGTTACATTAATTCCAACAACTTCAATGTTGGTATATGCGCCTCTACTAAGCCAACAACGCATGAAATTTCTACCGATTCTACCGAACCCATTAATCGCAACTCGCAAAGTCATAAAATAATTTTCTAATTAGTACCTAAGCTGCTGATCATACTGAATAATTTGCAATATCGTAGGTATTTTTTCTTTTGTTAAGCAAAAAAACGATAATTGTATTAATTCAAATCACTTAACTAAGACCATTTTTTGTAAAATTTAAAAGCCAAATGTTTTATTAGAAGTTATCTTGAATCTGAAGTTTAAAGAATTATTTAAAATAAATTGTTAGTTCAAGATCATTATCACTTTATTGGTTTAGGTGGTATCGGTATGTCAGGAATAGCTTTAGTCTTATTAAAAAAAGGTATATCTGTTTCAGGTTCTGACATTACCAAAAACGATCGATTAGCAGAAATAGCAAAGAATGGCGGAATTGTATTTAACTCACAAGAAAGGCAAAATATAGATTTTATCAAGAAAAAATTTAACACTAAAAAAATTACAATCGTTATTAGTTCTGCAATAAATAACAACAATAAAGAGTTAAATTATTGTATTGAAAAGCAACTTAATATTAAACATAGATCTGAGATTTTATCATTTATTATGAGATCTTTTAAATCAATAGCAGTTGCAGGATCTCATGGAAAAACTTCAACAAGCACTTTATTAACTACTTTAATTGATTTATGTACTCGAGATACATCATCAATCGTAGGGGGGATTCTACCAAGATATGAGTCCAATACACTAATTAAAAATAGTAAATATCTCATAGCAGAAATTGATGAATCAGATGGATCAACAAGTAAATATTATCCTTATTTAGGAATCATAAATAATATTGATTTTGACCACTGTGATTATTATTCAAATATAGAAGAGCTAATTTCATCGTTTAATGAATTTGGAACAAATTCAAAAATGTTATTGACAAATGATGATTGCAAAATTACTAAACGAAATATAAATTCAGACTACACATGGTCTATAAAAACAAACAATGTAAACTTTGCGATGATTTCAAAAAAAATTGATCCAGAATACACAATTGCAGATTATTACGAAAATGGACATGAAATTACAAGAATAAAAATTCCTATACCTGGAATACATAATCTTTCCAACATAACTGCTGCAATTTCAGCTTGTCGAATTATAAATATAGATATCAATAACATTCTAAAAAATATCCAGTCCTTAAAATTACCTAAAAAAAGATTTGACTTGAGAGGTGAATTTTTAGGAAGAAAAATTATTGATGATTACGGTCATCACCCTAATGAAATTAAAGCAACTATTGAACTGGCTAGGTTATTTATTAAAAAAAGAGATAATGATATAAATAGACTTGTTATAATTTTTCAACCACATAGATATAGCAGAATTAAAAAATTTTTATATCAATTTATAAAAGAGCTTTCAAAAGCTGATTTCATAATAATTACTAATATTTTTAGCGCAGGAGAAAGTACAATTAATGATATAAACTCTCAATTAATTGCAGATAAAATATATAAAATTAATAAGAATGTAAAATTTATAAAAAGTAATTATGAAATAGCAAAAGAATTTATTGATATAACAAATAAAGGTGATTTAATATTAAATATGGGTGCTGGTGACTGTCATAATTTATGGTCATTATTACAATCTCAATAATATTTTTATGGAAAATATTAAATTAAAAAATAATATAAATCTTTTAAAATATACAACAATAAAAATAGGTGGCTGTACCGAATTTTTTGCTGAACCAAAAAATATATCTGAATTAATAGAATATTTAAAGTGGGTTAAATTAAATAATTTAAAATATAGGATTATTGGGGCTGGTTCAAATTTACTAATTAAGAATACTTTTCATCAAGGTTTAACAATTTGTACAAGGAAATTAAAAAAACTAAAAATTAATAAACTTTCAGGATTAGTAGAAGCTGAATGTGGTGTGATGTTACCAGTAATAGCAAATCTAATTGCACAAAATGGGATCGAAGGAGGGGAATGGCTTATAGGAATTCCTGGCACAATTGGCGGGGCAGTTTTTATGAATGCAGGCTCTGGCAATATTTGGATTTCAAAAAATTTATTATCTGTTCAATTCTTAGATCTTAAAACTCTCTCAATTTATGAATTAAAAAAAGAAAATCTCATTTTTAAATATAGATTCAGTTCATTTCAAGCAAATGAATTTGTAATATTAGGAGCTAAGTTCATGTTTAGACCAAACAAAAGTATTAAAAAGATTACTTATGAAACAAAACGAAATCTGAAGAAAAAGACTAGTTCACAACCTTATCATCTCCCAAGTTTTGGAAGTGTATTTAAAAATCCATCTAATAATTATGCAGGCAAACTTATTGAAGAGGTTGGGTTAAAAGGATTCACAATTGGTGGTGCAGCAGTATCTAAAATGCATTCAAATTTCATAATTAATAACGGAGATGCTACCTCTGAAGAAATTTATCAATTAATAACTGTGATTCAACAAAAAGTACTACAAAAAAAAGGAATATTTCTTCATCCTGAAGTAAGAATGATTGGATATTGAGTATCCTTAATTAAAATAGTATATTTCTCAAATGGCTGGTTTCGGACTTCCAAACTTTGGACAAATAACAGAGGCTTTTAAAAAAGCAAAACAAATTCAACAAGATGCTCAAAAATTGCAAGAAGAGCTTGAATTGATGGAAATTATTGGAGAGAGTGAAGACGGCTCAATAAAAGTTTGGATTAGCGGCAATCAAGTGCCATTACGTGTAGAGGTCAGCCAAAATTTTCTAACTTCTGACAAAGAAACTGTAGAAAAGAATATTTTAAATGCCATTCAAAAAGCTCATGAAAGCTCTACAAAAACAATGAAAGATAGGATGAATGATTTAACTGGAGGATTGAATTTTAATTTACCTGGATTTAATGAGAAAGAATCCTAGAATCTCTTATCAAATTTTTGTAAAATTTATACCTTTCAAATCTCTTATTTAAATTGCATCCTGGTTCATCAATATGTAAACAATCTCTAAACTTACACCTAACTTTATTTAGATTAATTTGATTTTTAAACTCAGGAAAAAGAAGAGGAATATCTTTTAGTTTTATATAATTATTAGTAATGTTGAAACCTGGCGTATCAACAATATAACTTTCTCTTGAAAGCTTAAATAACTCTATATTTCTTGTAGTATTTTTCCCTCTCTTAATTTTTTTTGAAACTGATGATGTCGCTCTATTAAGATTTGGGATAATCTTATTCAATAAAGTAGTTTTACCTACTCCGGATGGGCCCATAAATATAGAACATTTTTTAGTTTTTAATTCATGGATAAAATCTTTTAATTCATAATTTGAAATTAAAGAGAGTAATCTTGGCTCATAACCCCAATTTTTAAATTTTTCAGCTAAGTAAGTATGCTTCTCAGGTGGAATTAAATCGGATTTTGTCAGGATTAATGATACTTTAACCATTAATGACTCGGCATTAATTAAAAAATTACTTAATTGTGAATAATTTAATTTAGGGCTCTCAACAGAATGAATAATATAAATGTCTGAAATATTAGCTACGGCAGGTCTCCTAAGAAAATTCTT
>CACNYU010000024.1 GCA_902624785.1 uncultured Prochlorococcus sp. | reverse complement strand
TTTCAATTTCTTCTTCTAACAATTCATTAATTCTTTCAATAGCAGTAAGTCCTCCTTGAATCTGAGTAAATCTCTCAGCTAACTGTCTTAAGGGTTCAAATAATCTTTGCGAATAAAGTATAAAAGTAGTTAAAGTTCCTAATCCAATATTTCCTGATGTTACTAAATATCCTCCAATTGCCAGCACAAAAGAGACTGCGGCAAGGGAGATCCATTCAATAAAGGCAGAAATACTGCTGTCGTAAAAAATGGTTCCATCTACAGCTTTTCTATAAGATTCTCCAGTTCTACTAAATTTATTACTATTAATTTCTTCTCTTCTAAACATTTGTACGACTTCAAGTCCTTGTAAATTTTCTTGAAAATCAGAGTTAAGCTGGGACAACTCCTCTCTGACTTGATAATTAGCTTGCCTATAACGTTTTTGAAGCCAGATAATAAAGTAAGAAACAGGTATTTGAGTTGATAGGAGTATAATAGCTAAACCTTTATCTATTGATAACATAGTCAATGAGATAACAATTAAGCTAACAAAATCTGCGATTACGCCTACTGCTCCACTTCCAAATACTTCAGATAAGGCATCAACATCATTAGTTAATCTAGTTAATAATTTGCCCACTGGCATTTTGTCGTGATATCTCAGAGACAAGGATATGGAATGTGAAAATAACTCTCTTCTTATTCTCGCAGTTAATTTCTGCCCAACCGCTTGTATATTATAAGTCTGATAACCTTGCAAGATAAGCCTTAGTAAGACTGAAATTAAAAGACTAATAATTATTAAATTTATTGATTGCCCAATAAAAGTTTTACTTAGCCATACATCTGAACTTTCATTTTTCAAAATTGTAATAGCTTGGCCAACAAGAAGTGGTTGGATCGCCCCCGCGAAAGCAACTGGGATAAGAATAATAACGATTAGATATAAAGTCCTTTTATCATTAGTTAAATATCTCCCTAATCTCTTTATTCTTTTAAAATCCTTCAAAAACATTAAAATTAATTTTTATTTTCATTACATAATTCTATTGCTAAGATAACATCTCTGAGAGGGGTATTATCAAGCCTTATAGAAAGAGGATTCGCAATTAACCGAGCAGTTGAATAATAGATATCATCGATCTTGATTAAACCGTTTTCTTTTAAAGTTTTACCTGTAGCAACTAAATCGACTATTGCTTCAGCCATTCCAGTAATAGGGCCCAGCTCTACGGAGCCTGTTAAATGAACTATTTCTACTGGCATATTAAGTTTTTCAAAGTAAGAACGCGCAGTTTTAACAAACTTGCTTGCTACATTGCAATTAACTGGTAAATCAGTTGGTTTGGAATAACCACTATTATTTTTAACGGCTAGAGACATATGACAGCCACCAAATCCTAAATCTAATAATTTTGCAACTTTAGAGTCAGATTCCTGAAGAACATCATATCCCACTATTCCAAGATCAGCTTGCCCATAACTCACATAAACAGGAACATCTCCATTCCTAACCAACAACGCTTTGGCTTTTCTACAGTGTGAATAAATAGTTAAAGATCTATTATCCATTAACAAAGCTTCAGAGAAATCCAAACCAGCTTTTTTAAATATAGAAATCGAATCTTTTAACAGAGCTCCTTTTGCTAAAGCTATAGTAATCATAAATCTCTTTATTTTTCTTCTAAGATTTTCTAATTCTAAATTAATAATGACAATAAATAAAGAAAAAAGAATATTTGGGATACCGGTACTTGAAGATAATATTATTTGGATATGGGAAGAAAATAAATCTGCTATTGTTATAGATCCTGGTATTTCTCAACCGGTTATTAGTTGGATAGAGAGTAGAAATCTTAAATTAGAATATATTTTGCAAACACATCATCACCATGATCATATTGGAGGAACTCAAGAACTATTAAGAAAATGGCCAAATGTAAAAATTATTGCCTCAGAAAAAGATAAGAAACGTATCCCTCTTCAAAATATCTCAATAAGTGATGGCGATAGTATCAAAATATTAAATAAAGAGTTCCAAATTATTGAACTAAAAGGACATACAAGTACACATATATCTTTTTACTCTAAAGATTTTGAAAATCCAATTTTATTTGTTGGAGATACATTATTTTCAGGAGGTTGTGGAAGAATCTTTGAAGGCACCCACCTAGAAATGTTCAATTCACTAAAAAGAATATTATCTTTACCAATAAATACGATCATTTATTGTGCTCATGAATATACGAAATCAAATCTTTTATGGGCATTAGATATTTACCCAAATGACAAATTAATTAAGAAAAAACTTGAAGAGACTAAAAAGCAAATTTTGGCTAAAAATTTAACTATTCCAACAACTTTAGAAGAAGAAATGCATATTAATCTTTTCTTAAGAGCAAAAAGTCTAAGTGAATTTAGTTATTTAAGAGCTAAAAAAGACTCTTGGGTATAGATTATTAGAACTATTCAAAAATTAATGTCTTCTCTAATTCCTATAAAAACAAATTCAGCACCAGATCCAGTTGGACCATATAATCAAGCGATTAAAGCAGGCAACTTTGTTTATTGCTCAGGTCAAATTGCCATCAATCCTGATAGTAATAAAATAGATTGTTTGGGAGATATTAAAGGAGAGACAATACAAGTATTAAAGAATTTAAATGCAGTTTTAGCTGCTAGTGGAGCTAGTCTTGAAGATGTCATTAAAACAACTATATTTTTAACAGATTTGAATAATTTTCAAATAGTAAATGATATCTATTCTGAATTTTTTCAAAACGAACCTACTCCTGCTAGAGCTTGTGTGGAAGTATCTTCTTTACCTAAGGGTGTATTAATTGAGATTGATTGTGTAGCATACATTCATTAAACCCAAAAATTATGTAGAAAGTTATTATTTGCCCCAATTTTGCACCATTGTTGTTTAGATTAAAATCTAGTCGAGGCCTTATCTATGACAACAGCAAATTTAAATATAGATGAATTAGAAGCTGGTTATCCATTATTTTGTAAAGCGCTTAGATTACTAATTTTAAAAGGTAGAACAATTAAAGAGATTCAAAGAACTGTGTGCTGGGGACATCTTGAAACACTTAATAGATGTTTACCAGGGAGATATAAAGCTCCGTCATATTTAATGGCTTTAATTAAAAGAGATATAGAAAAACCTGATAAATATTAATCTATTTACTCTGAAATCAAATTTGTGAATTTTTCATCAATTTTAGCTGTAAATTCTTTTTCTTTTATTGAAAATTTTTCTAGATCAGAAAAAATTGTTACACTCACGAACTTGGAACCGAAACTAATATTTGGATAAATTTTATTTTCTTTACATAAGGAATCAATCCCTTTCATAAATTTGCTTGACTGTTGGTAATTATCAAATTCAAATCTCCTTTCTAATCTCAAAGGTGATTTTCTTTCTTCCCACATTTAATGTTTATTAATCAATTTAATTTTAAATCCAAAAGAGATTTTGAACAAACTGATAAAAGATAAAATTTACTAAAGAAAGTTTTAAGCGTCCCAGAAATCAATAATTCCACCAATAGTTAGATCTGTTATAGTATCCGGATTATTAGGGCAAGCAAATCTTGCAGCTGTTCCAGTTGTAGTAAATACATAATTTCCTTCTCTTGCTCCGACAGGATCAACTGCAACTAATTTTTTACCTTTATTATTTTGCAATATTCTCAAATGCATATGTCCCAAGCCTTCAACTCTTTGCGTACAAACCAGTTTTCCTAACACTTTCATTATTTCCAAAATAACTATCTCCGCTACTTTTGAATATTATCTGGATCCCAGTGATCGATAATCCCAACAATTGTTAAATCACTTGGATATGATTTACTACCTGCAGCTTCCCTTGCAGCAGAACTTCCTACACAAATCACCCAGTCTCCAGGTTTGCATCCAACAGAATCTACAGCAACTTTATTACTAGAGCCATCTAAAACAACTTGTAAATGTTTGTGTTCAAAACCAGGGATTCTATTTGTAGAAACAAGTGGTTTTATCACTTTGCAAATAAGCATAATTAATGAGCCTCCTTTGTTTTTTTATCTAAAGACATGCTAATTATTTGAGCAGAATCAGTTTTGTCTCTATCTCTTATTGTGAGACAGGTATGTAACAAACCTTGATCCACTAAATCTTTATATCTAATTGATATTGCATTATTAACCCTATCACAATCTTTAATCGCTCTTTCTTTTGCTCCAGGAACTTTTCCTGAATAATCAAACCTAATTACGATAGGGATTGGTAAATCCTCTGAGACATTTAAACCTGAAAATATTTTTATTCCTACATCTAAATCAGGAGCGCCTTCCTCGACAGTATCTAGGTGAGAGAAATAGGTAAGGTTTCTTAAATGAACTTCTTTGAAACCTATACCTACACCTATGAATCTCTCTGCATGTCCAATATCTTCATATGACCCCTCGTGAAATGACTTAACGTAATCAATTTGAGAAATATTATTTTTAATAACTTTATAAATGAATTTTTCCATTCCTGTAAGTTGATTCTCAGATGAATATTTAGAAATGAGATTACAAATTTCTCTCTCCGAAGCCTCTTCTGATTTATCTATTGTTGAATTATAAATATCTAAAGTTGAAATTGTATGTTCTAAACTAATCTCTCCTTCTTTTGAATTTAAATGAATTTTTAGAGCATCTGTATCTGTATCTAGGCCAATAAGCATTAAATCTACAGATGCGCCACAACAAAAGCTATTTTCAACAGACTCTTTGAATGCCAATAATTTATTAAGTCCTTCTTGAGCAGCTAATTCATCATTACTCCCGTGGGCAGCACATCCCTGATGAAGAGGATCAACAGAGCTAAAGTGATAAGTAACTATTTTTAAATATCTCGTATCTTTACTAGCAAGATTGGGCAAACCTTCTCTGTATCTTTTATGCTCTGTTTTAATCCATCTATTAACAGTATTCTCAACATCAAAAAGGGCTCCAGCATGCGATCTTCTTCTTACAGAACTAAATGGAATTCTTAGTACATAAGCAACAGTATGAGCAAGTCTTCCATCAGAGCAAGGTGTTATATCTAAAAGATGAAAACCACAATCCATTAGAAACCTTTCAAAGTCTTTGGCCTCAGTGCTACTTGCTGCACCACATAAGGGATCATTTTTGAAAAAATCATCACTAAATTTTTCATGCTGTTTAAAAACACACCATGCATACAAACCCCTCATATCAAGAGGTTTAACCCAAGATTTATCTAAGATATGGGTGGGTAAATCTATTCCTAAATTTTTTTGAGATATTTGTTGAGCATTTTCAAGAAAATCTTGATTATGTTGTATGTAAGCAATTTCTTTTAATGTAGAAACGATATTGTCAAAGCTTCTTTTTGTCTTTTTCTCATATTCATAAAGTTTATTATTTTGGATAGTGTTACTTAGAGCATGTTGCTCATTGGATATATTTATTAATTTATTTTTATCGGGGACAGTTTTGATATTTTGAGAGAATGATTTCAATGGTGCCGTAGGTCCCAAAGTGAAGTTCTTGGCATTAGCCAATCCTCTTAAAACCATTTTTTAGTTATCCTCTTGCTCCACCAGAGAAGGTTACAAGCTGCCCTTCTCTAGTATTACCACTTGATCCAGTTATGAGAAAATCAGGCTCTTTCATCTTGTCATTTCTTTTTATTTCCATTGGAGGCATAGCGCTTGTAAAACCTGCTCTAGATGGATTTCTCCTTCTTGATGAAGCCCCTTCGGTTCCAGTAACCCGATCTCCTCTATCCCAGTCATCACCGGTAATATTAAGACCAGCAGATTGTCCTTCACCTGTAATACGAGAAAGCGCTCTCTCTTTTAATAAATCTACATCTTCAATATCTTGCTTTGGTTTCAAAGAATTTAATTTATTTTTATCGAATCTGAATTGTTCAGTTCCTGTAACTTTATCTCTTGCCATATCAAAGGGACCTGTAATATTTAAACCACTTTCGTATTGATTGCCTGTTACTGAATCACGTGATTTTTCAGAATACCTATCTCTAGAGGGAGAATTAACTGAAAAATCATCCCAAGTATTATGTTTTACTTTCTCATTATTTGCATAAGATTGAGTTAAATTCTGATTAGAGCAATTGGAATTTAACTGATCTCCTCCTACATAAGGAGTTCCTGTAGGATTTAAACAAGCTCCTTTAGTTGCTCCAGTCATTTGCCCCCCAATTCCAGGCTGTTTTCCGGTAAGGCGAGCATTGGAACTATTTCCTAAATAAATTTTACCTTTTGCTCTTAACTCATTTTTTGCATTTGAATTACAATTATTTTCTAGCTGTTCTACACCTGCATATGGAGTACCAGTAACATTTTTACAAGTTCCAGGCTCATCACCAGTTACATTATGGGATCTTCCGGTCATAGTTCCACTAATATGATTATTATTTTGAGAAATACTTAGACCAACCTTTCTTGGTTCTGGTGAAGGCTTTGCCTCGCAGAAACTCTCAAATTGCTGTGATCCAATATATTCATCTCCAGTAACATTTTTACAACTACCGCTTTCATTACCTGTCATTCGTTCAGATCTGCCAACTCCAGTTCCAGTAACTAAATTTCCACTGAGAGTATTATAAGAACCAACTTTCTCATAAGATTTTCCATCTGGTAATGGATCTGCACCAAGATACTGATCACCTGTTAGCTGATGACCAGATCCACTCTCATCTCCAGTAACAAGAGCAGATCTTCCTGGCAATGAACCAGAGACATGCTGACCATCTAAAGTTTTACTATGTCTTATTTTTGAAGGAGTTTTACTTACACCTCCACAATAATCTTGTGATAAGTTTGCTGAAGTATATTCTGTACCAGTAAGGTTTTTGCAAGTCCCGGGTTCATTCCCAGTAACTAAACTTGATCTGCCAACTTCATTTCCAGTAACTTTATTACCAGAAGTAGTTGAACTTACATTTATTTTTGAAGGCTGAGCATAATTTAATTCTGAATTACAAAATTCATTAATAACTTCCGTTCCTAAATATTGAGTTCCTGTAATATCTCTACAAGTGCTTGACTCGTTTCCTGTCGTTTTTGAGGATCTATTAGCTTGAGTACCTGTAACAGTTTGACCTGAATTTGTTCCACTTTCACCAATTTTCCAATGAGCATCTGCTTTTTGTTTAGCGCCATTTCTATTTGGACCACAAGGTCGACATTTTCCATTACCTTTTATAGATGAAGCACCAGTTTTACTTCTCAATTCACGCACTCTCAATGCAATTTCCTTACTAGAAAGGTCAGGATCACCCCTTCTTGCTAATGAGGCAGCACTTGGATTTTGCTTAATAGCTGATTTACCATGCTTAGACTGTGCCTCTCTTCTAGCTAAAACAATATCTCTACTTGTATTAGCGATTACTTTTTTCTTTGGTCCCATCCTTCTTTTTTGATTTACCTTTTGAACAGACAAAGAGGTTTCAACTTTTACGGGAGTCTCAGCTTTGCTATCAATTAAATTTACAGAAGTTTCATTATTCTTTTTTGACGCAGATTCTGACCTTGTTCTATCAGAGGAATTCATTGCTGGTTTACCATGAGTTGATAAGGCCTTCCTTCTTTGAAGAACAAGTTGTCTACTTGTAAGAGTGGAGTTTTTTTGAGGCATATGACGTTTTTTTACAGGATTATTATTTTTTGAAACTACAGAAGACTTTTTTACGACAATAGCAGGACTTAATCTCGCATCTGATGCAGAGCGAACTCTATCCTGTTTAGTGCTTGAATTAGCTAGTGACTTTTTTCCTCCATCACTCATAGCAATTCTTCGTTCTAAAGCAATTTGTCTACTTGTTTTTTTTGTCATAGTCTTCAAATAAAAAATTCTTAAAAAATCTTTCTCCAAATATCAATTTTAATTATTTGGAGAAAGTTATTTAGGTGCTCTAATTAGCGACCTTGGAAAACGACAAACGCTGTACCTTGACTTTGTGTATAAGCGTCATAACCGATTATTCTTACATGATGATCAGGATATGCTCGGTGGCATGCTTCTAACTCACTTACGATAAGGTTAAGATCTTTTTCACCAAAAAAAGGTAATTTCCAATATGACCAATAAGTTTGCATTGAACCACTTGGATGGACATGTTCAATAACAGGACTCCAACCTTGTGCAATTATGTATGCTATTTGATCATATATTTCATCCTGGGTCATCGGTGGTAAGAAACCGAATGTTTCCAGGGTTGCTACCGTTGCGTAGTCGCCGACTGTGCTCTGGAAAGGCATAATAAAAAAATTTGTAAAATGTTTTGAAATTTTAGATTCAAATCAGAGGGTAAATAAAACCCTCTGATAAGAAGAGCTAGTTTTGAACGTCAAGCTTATCGACAGTATCGAATTCAAACTTGATTTCTTTCCAAGTTTCTAAAGCAATAGCTAATTCTGGACTATGCTTCGCAGCTTCCATCAGAATGTCTCTACTTTCTTTTTCGATTTCCCTACCAGCGTTACGCGCTTTTACGCAAGCTTCAAGGGCAACTCTATTAGCGGCAGCTCCAGCAGCTGAACCCCATGGGTGTCCATGTGTTCCTCCACCGAACTGAAGACAAGAGTCATCTCCAAAAATCGCAAGAAGAGCTGGCATATGCCAAACATGAATACCACCAGATGCAACCGCAAATACTCCAGGCATTGATCCCCAATCTTGATCAAAGAAATTACCTCTAGATCTATCTTCAGGAACGAATGATTCTCTTAAATTATCAATAAATCCAAGAGTTGTTTGACGATCACCTTCAAGTTTTCCAACAACAGTTCCAGTATGTAACTGGTCACCACCTGAAAGGCGAAGACACTTGGCCAATACACGGAAATGAATACCATGTTTGGGATGTCTATCTATAACAGCATGCATAGCCCTATGTATATGGAGAAGCATTCCATTATTACGACACCAGTTAGCTAGACCGGTATTTGCAGTAAAACCACCTGTTATGTAGTCATGCATGATGATGGGCATATCAAGCTCTTTAGCAAACTCAGCACGTTGATACATCTCCTCAGGAGTTGTAGCTGTACAGTTTAAATAATGACCTTTAACTTCACCTGTCTCTTGCTGAGCAAGTTTTACAGCTTCAGCAACAAACTCAAAACGCTCTCTCCATCTTTGGAATGGCTGAGAATTAATGTTTTCATCATCTTTAGTTAGATCAAGTCCGCCTCTCAAGCATTCGTAAACAACACGACCATAGTTTTTACCAGACAAACCTAGTTTAGGTTTAATAGTACAACCAAGTAACGGTCTACCATATTTGTTAAGACGATCTCTTTCTACTTGTATACCGTTTGGAGGTCCACCACATGTCTTAATAAAAGCCATTGGGAAACGTATATCTTCCAAACGTAGATGCCTTAAAGCTTTAAATCCGAATACATTACCAACTAAAGAAGTTAATACGTTTGTAATAGAACCTTCTTCAAAAAGGTCTAAAGGATAAGCTATGAATGCGTAGAAAGATTCCTGATCTCCAGGAACATCTTCGATTCTGTAACAACGACCTTTATAAAATTCTAGGTCTGTTAGTAACTCGGACCAAACTGTGGACCAAGTACCAGTAGATGATTCTGCTGCAACCGCTGCTGCAACTTCCTCTCTGGGAACACCTTCTTGACCAGTGCATTTAAAGCACGCTAATAGGTCAGTGTCTAGGGGCACATATTCAGGAGTCCAGTAGGTGTCTCTGTACTCCTTAACCCCAGCGTCATACTTCTTACTCATAGATACTCCTTAGGTTTTTATAGGGAAATTATTCAAAAGCCTTTTGCTTTTAATTATCTAAAAATTAGTCCTTTTGTCCAAGGAAATTTCCGTTACCTAAAGCAGGTTCAACTTCTCTATGAGGACGAGCAATAATGTGAGCAGCCACTAGGCCATCACCAACTCTTTCGCAAGCATCAGCACCAGCTCTAACTGCTGCGTTAACTGCTCCAGTTTCGCCTCTAACTAAAACGGTTACATAACCGCCTCCAACAAATTCACGACCAATAAGGCGAACTTCTGCTGCCTTTGTCATTGCGTCTGCTGCTTCGATTGCAGGTACAAGTCCTCGTGTCTCGATCATGCCGAGAGCGATACCCATTGTTTCTGTAGCCATTGCCTACTAATTACTAAATGTGGAATGTTCATATCGAACAATGCTCTATAGAGGCCTGAAAAGTCAAGCATTTTTACCTAAAATTCGATTAATGTTTTTACTATGATACATAAGCTAAACTTATCACCCTTGATATAATTGATAATTTACTCATTACATTATTCGGTCAGAGCATCAAAACATACAGTTGTGTTAATAAAAAATTTACATTATTTTTATTCCGTACGAGACAGGCCCTGTCTGCACAGGTGTGGAATGTTCAACCTTTCCTGTCTCTGTATCAAGCTGTCAGTTAAGATAAATCATATTTAATTTTACAATTTGAGTAAAACAACATTAATTATCGCTAGCGGTAATCCAAATAAGGTTTCTGAGATAACAGAGATGCTTAATGTTTTAAATTTAGAGGTAAAAAAACAGCCTGATTCTCTTAGTGTTGAAGAGACTGGCAAAACATATCTGGAGAATGCGTTATTAAAAGCAAGAGCAGCTTCTTTAAGAACAAACTCATGGGCTTTAGCAGATGATTCAGGATTAGAAGTAGATTTTTTAGATGGTAAACCAGGAATTTTTTCAGCAAGATATGCCAAAAACAACTCTGAAAAACTAAAAAAGCTATTAAGTGAACTTGGAGATACACCATATAGAAGTGCAAGACTTATTAGTTGCATGGTCCTATGCGATCCAAAGGGCGAATTAGTAAAAGAAACTACTGGAATTTGCTGGGGAGAAATTCTTAAAAAACCAAAATATCCGAACGGAGAATTTGAATCAATTTTTTGGGTTAAAGAAGCTAATAAAGTTTATGGAGAGTTAAATGATTCTCAATTATCAAAATTAGGAAGTAGAGGGAAAGCTGCAAGAGAACTTGCTCCTTTTTTAAAAAAGGAATTAGGTTTAATTTAAATATTAAAAATTTGATATTTGTTCTATAGCATTAATTGAAGCTGCTGCTGCCTCCTCAACATCGCCTTCTTTACCAGCTAAAGTTAATCTTCCAAAGGCTCCAACAGCTTTAACATCAACAACTGTTATATTTGAGGCCTTTTCTGCTTCATTAGCAGCTTTCAAAACATAACCTGCAGGCTCAGTTTCAAGAATAAACATACTCATACCTGATTGAATCATTGAACCGCTTCTATTTTGTCTATTAATCAAAACTGAATGATCAGGTGTTATCGCTCGGATAATTTCTGTCCAACTTGTTGTGGGTTTTGTTCTTTTTCTTACTTCGCTTCCAATAGCGTCAAGAACAACATCTCCAGAATGTAAAACAGTACTTTGGTCCTTATGGTAGAGAGCAAATGAACCAAATTCTCTTTCTACAATCATCTGTCCTAGACGCACATTACTAGCTTTTAATGCTATGTCAGTAACTCTATGGATCGCCATCCCAGGAGAAACTTCCATCCAAAGACAAGAATCTCCAGGGATGGGCAAAAAACCTCTACTTACTGTCCCCATATATGCAGCTAACTGAGGCTGTAGAGAATCGAGAAAAACATAGGTTCTTAATTCTATCTGTTCAACTTGACTAGCTTGTCTTGAAACTAACGACTTTTCTGAGTCTGTAGTTATAAATCCACCAGCATTTGCCTGAGATTGAATCTCAGATCCTGTAACTACAGCACGTTTATTCTTTCGGTCTACCCTATTTAAGCTAGATGTTGGTTCCATTCATGAGACTATAACTTATTATCTATCCGTTTTTCTATTAAATTTACTTGCATAGTTTCGATGAACCGATAACTTCAATTTAAATAGGCATCAAAATCATGGCATCTACTCAAGAGAAATTAATCAGTTCTTCAATAGGGACAGATGAATCAAGCTCAGAAAAAACACTAGGATTAGTTAGTTTAAGCTTGATGCAGAAATTGTCTCAAAAAGATCCTACATTTAGCTGGCTA
>CACNYU010000023.1 GCA_902624785.1 uncultured Prochlorococcus sp. | reverse complement strand
CAGAAGAATTGCCCGATGTTTTAAGTAATTCAGAAAAGTTAGAATTAATGCTTAGGGGACTAATTGATAAAAATACTAGGGGATTAAAAGAGGGAAGTACTTTAACTTTAGAGTTAAGACCAGCTGGTCAGAAGTTAAAATTACAATTAATAGTTCAGACAACATATTCCCACAGTAAAGAAAATAAATTAGATGGCTCTGATATTGGACCAGTTCTTAATTGGAATCCTCAGACAGGGAGGTTACAATTAAGTCAATCTGCTACTCAGAAATTATTAGCTAGTTTAGGAGGAAGGGTAACTCAAAGGAAAGATTCTGGTTTGACTGTATTTTTTTCCCCTGAGATTGTTAGTACACACTGAAATGTTGGGGTGACAATCATTAAAAAAGGATCAAATCCATCATATTGATTCAAACTAAGAATCTTATAATTACTTTTATAGTTGTATTGTTCTCCATTTAGGTGGGATTCTTGATAAGGCAAAAATTTTGTCTGTTCGTTCTTAAAATTGGGAAATCCTTCTGGAGCCCAAAGCCAACCGTTCAATTTATTTAAATATTTCTTTTCATTTAAAACAGGTAACGGTGCAGCAACCCATAATCCGCCATTTTGTACTTGATTAGGAAGAAATTCTTTTTGGATAACTTCTAAAGCTCCCCACCACATTCTCCTTGAAGTTTCATTATCAACAAAATTATGAGATTCGCTATCATCCACAAGAGCTTTTTGTATTAGATTTAAGGTTATTAAAGATTTCATTTTTTTCTTAAGGATATTGATCTTTTAAATGCTGAGAGTGCAATTCCAATGAATATAAAATTAATAAATAATGAAGTCCTTCCATAACTCATAAATGGCAGGGGAATTCCCGTTACGGGACCTAATCCTATTGTCATATAAATATTAATTATTATTTGAAATAAAAATATAGAGGTAATTCCAATTACTAATAATGACTCAAAATCCGTTCTCCCACCTTTAGCAACTCTCAATAAGTGAATAATCAAAATGAAGAATAAAAAAACTATAAAAATAGAACCTACAAATCCGATCTCTTCTCCTGCTGCGCTGAAAATAAAATCTGTATGTTGTTCAGGGATAAATTGCAAATTTGTTAACTTACCTTTTAAAAGACCAGTGCCAAATAATCCACCGGAACCTATCCCAATTTTACTTTGCAACAAATGATAACCTCCACCTAAGGGTTCTCGGCTAGGATCAAGAAAAAGAATTAATCGATCTTTTTGATATCCCTTCAAAACAAATTCCCATAGAAATGGTGTAATTTGAGCAACAAATCCATGGAATATAACACTTAAAAAAGTAGCTTTGATTTTTGGTTTAAAAGATTTAAAAGCTAAAAAGCCCATAAGTGGAATCCAAAAAATTAATAAGTAGAAATAAGTTAAAGAAAATAATGCTGTAACTAGACAGCAGGTAAAAATTAATATCCATTCAATTGGCATTTGCGCCCAATAGAGCATAACCAAAAAACAAAATATCAAAACTAATGAGGTGCCTAAATCTGGTTGTAAGAATATTAATATCCAAGGTAAGAAAACTATTATTAAAGGAATAAGTAAATCTCTAAAAGAACAAATTACTTTTTTTTCTAGTACTGCAGCCAATGAAAATACTGTAGTTAATTTTGCAATTTCTGACGGTTGAAAAGTAAAAAAACCTAGGCCAAGCCATCTTTGCGCACCATAATTTGAAATCCCAATAAAGTAAATTAATACTAAAGATAAAAGTGATAAACAATAAAATGGAATAATATATTTTTTTAATTTCTCAAGAGGAATATAGGAAATCGCAATTGCTATAACATAGCCAATAAATCCTGATAATAAATGTTTCAATGAGTCATTATATGTTGATTGTTTCTGAATACTAAAAATTAAAACACTTGAAATTAAAATTAAAATCATAGGTATTATTATTAATGGCGAAGTGAAAATATGAATATCCTTTTTTCTCTGGAAGTAAATGAACTTCCTTTTTTTAAAGATTGAGACACTCTCAAACATTAACTTTTAAATTTATTTTGAATTAATGATGCTAGTTCTTTAAACTTAATTGAACTTTTGGTATTTGGATCACTTATAGCTATAGGAATACCTAAATTACTCTCTCTGACAACCGGCATTTCAATTGGAATTTTGGCAAGAAGGGGTAATTGATTTTCCTCTGCTAAAAGTTGTCCACCTCCATTACCAAATATTTCATATGTTTTATCTGGCTGATCTGGCGGAATAAAAACAGACATATTTTCTACGACCCCAAGTAAAGGTACACCTAATTGCTTAAACATAGCCAAACCTCTACGAGAATCTTGAAGTGAAACCTTTTGAGGAGTTGTTACAATAATGGCACCTCCTATTGGAACAGATTGTGCTAAAGAGATTTGAGCATCGCCGGTACCTGGGGGCAAATCAATAATTAAAAAATCCAAATCATTCCATTCAACTTGATACAAAAATTGTCTAATAATGCTATTTAACATTGGCCCTCTCCAAATAACAGGTTGTCCTTCCTCAATCAAAAAACCCATTGAAACAATTGAAATTCCAAATTTGACAATAGGTATTAATCTTTGATCATTTCCACTCCCATTTACTTTCGGATTCTCATCAGCCACACCAAGCATTGAAGGAGTATTTGGACCATATATATCAGCATCTAACAAACCTGTCTTTAAACCTAATTTTGCTAAAGAACAAGCTAAATTCACAGCAATTGTACTTTTACCAACGCCTCCTTTACCACTACTTACAGCAATCACTTGCTTTATACCTTTAATGCTCTGTAATTGAGGAGAATTACTTTCATCATTATTGGATTGAGCAGCACTATTATCTAATTCAATTTGAACATCTTCAATATCAGGAAAGTTGAGTAATATTTTTCTGGCTTCTTGAACTATTCTATCTCTCTGGGAATTTGCGTAAGTTGGTAATGCTAAAGTAATAATCGATCTTGGGACTGCAACCCTAACGTTTTTGATCCAACCTAATTCAATAACATTTTTTTGGGAACCAGTATCAAGTATCTTCGACAAGGCATGATTTGCTTCTTGAACAGTTGTCATCAAAATTTTGAATACTTTTTATAAGTTAACCGACACTAAAAAAGAATTAGAACTACGCCGATCTAACAAATACTTGAGAAACCCCCCTACATAAAATTATAAGGGCAAACTCTAAATTGATCAAAAATTCCCTAATTTTCAAAGAAAATTAATGACAATTAAACCTCCTAAAAAATCAAGAGAAAGAGTTAAAGAACTCTTACTAAATTTACAAAAAAATATTTGTAATGGTTTAGAAAAACTTGATGGTAAGGAAAAATTTAATCAAGAATCTTGGGTCAGGCCTGAAGGAGGAGGAGGGATATCAAAAGTTTTAAAGAATGGTTTAGTATTCGAACAAGCTGGTGTGAATTTTTCAGAAGTTTATGGTAAACAATTACCAGAATCAATAATATCCCAAAGGCCAGAAGCGAAAGGGCATGAATGGTTTGCAACTGGTACATCTATGGTCTTACACCCTAGAAATCCTTATATCCCAACAGTACATCTAAATTACAGATATTTTGAAGCCGGGCCTGTCTGGTGGTTCGGAGGAGGGGCGGACTTGACCCCATTTTATCCATACCTTTCAGATGTAAAAAATTTCCATACGAAACACCTTGAGGCTTGTAATAAAATCAATACTGATCTTCATAAAGTTTTTAAACCATGGTGTGATGAATATTTTTATTTAAAACATAGAAAAGAATCTAGAGGTATAGGAGGTATTTTTTATGATTACCAAGATGGATCAGGAGAAATTTACAAAGGCAATAATCAAAATGGGAATGCTAATAAAATATCTAAGGAAATTGGCGTTATCAATTTGAATTGGGAAGATTTATATCATCTAGCAGAAAATTGCGGAAATGCTTTCCTCCCTTCATATGAACCAATTGTTATAAAAAGGATGAGCCATCCTTACTCCAATAATGAAAGAGAATTTCAATTGTATAGGCGAGGAAGATATGTAGAATTTAATTTAGTTTGGGACAGAGGTACTATCTTTGGGTTACAAACCAATGGTAGAACAGAATCAATTTTAATGTCCCTCCCTCCCCTAGCTAGATGGGAATATGGTTATAATTCTGAAGAGAATTCAAGAGAAGATTTATTAACAAAAATTTTTACCAAACCTCAAAATTGGTTGAACGATATTGATTTAGAAAAATTTTGTAAAGAAAAAAATATATTTGATTAAAACTTAAATAGGAGTTTTAAATAATGAACCATCACTACTCAATTTTAGTTTATCTTTAAGGTCATTTTCAAAAGCTATTAATTCATCTCTGTGAGCGCTTAGCCTTAATTGAGTAAATTTTTTTTCATTTTCATTTATTAATTTAAATTCAAATATTTCTTCCCTTTGAGATTTTTTAAAATAAACCATTCCAGATATTGGGCCTCCAACTAAACCAAGCAGTAAAGGCCACCAATTTAACAATGGGAAAATCTGAACAATAACTAAACCCAATGAGCTTGAGCCTAAACATCCTAATATTGATAAAAAAATAGCTAAGGACTTACTGGAAACAACTTGCCCTTTAAACGTTAAGATTTTTTTATCAGAATTAACCTTAATTTGTTGCCAACCTCTTGATTTAAGCCAAAAACAAACTTCATTTAACACCTCAATATTTTTTTTTGAAGAGGATATATCTATAATCGCGGTCCGATCTTTGCTTGATGCTTTCAGGAAAAAAATTAAACCAATCGCTAGAAGTATTGTTAAAAGTAATGTAGATCCTAAATAATAATTCATTTATAAATCTTTCTACAAAATAAAAAATTTTTATAAATATAGCATGAACTTTTGTCATTATTTCTGACTTAAAAGATCAAAATTTATTAAAAATATAAACTATTATATTTTATTATTTATGTACACAAAAACGTTTTTCAAAAGATGGCCAACAAATACAATTACTCAGAAAAAATAATTTTTTGTGAGAATGATCTTACAGATGAACTATTTACTGAATATAAAAGTTCAAAATATTTAGCGATAGATACTGAAGCGATGGGCTTATACCATGGAAGAGATAGATTATGTCTTATTCAAATTTGTAATGAGTCAAATCTTATATCATGTATAAGAATCGAGATTGGAACTAGAAAAGCTGTAAGGATTCAAAATTTACTTGAAGATAAAAAAATATTGAAAATTTTTCATTATGCAAGATTTGATATTGCAGCTTTAAAAAGTAATCTTAAGATTGAAACACAAAATATATTCTGTACTAAAATTGCTAGTAAACTTGGACGTACTTATACAAATAAACACGGTCTAAAAGATTTAATTAATGAACTCTTAGGTATTGAACTTGACAAATCATCTCAAAGCAGTGATTGGGGCAGTGAAGACAATTTATCTCAAGATCAAATAAATTATGCCGCTAATGATGTCAAGTATTTAATACAGGCTATGGAGAAATTGACTTTAATTTTAAAGAGAGAGAAAAGATATGACATTGCTCAAAAATGCTTTAATGTAATTCCAATTCACTCTGAATTGGATATTCTACACTTTACAAATATTTTTGAACATTAATTATTTAATCTTCAACTAAAAAATTATCATCATTATTTAAAGATTCCATAAGTTCATCAAATAGTTTCACTGATCCACCTCCATTAGTATTTTCTTTTTTACACAAATCAAGGACATCAGAAGCAATCTTTCGTTTTTCTTCAATTGTTTTAGAATTTTTCTTAGAAATCTGAATTTCTACTTTTTTTTTTCGCAGCGGATAAACTTATACTCATTTCACATGCTATCTTGGCACAAATTTTTAAATATTCACGATCATTAATTGGATACATAGAAGAGTTCTTATTTATTAAATAATACTTTATTAATACTTCAATTTTGAAGTAATAAAATCTGCAATTTTTTTACTAGCACCTGGAGCACCCATTCTCTCTTTACCAATCTGTCCTTGCCGAACTCTAAATTTTTTGTTCTCTAGAAGATAAAGTAGTTTTTCATGAAAGATACTCTTACTTTCACAAAGGGCCACACTTCCACCTAACAATCTTTGTTGCCGCTTTGCAAAAGATTGTGTGAACTGAGGACCTTTACCTGGCAAAGATAAAGCTGGAATACCTAAACCACAAATTTGCTCTGTAGCAGTTCCAGCATTGGCCAGCCCAACTTCAGCTAAATATGCCCAATTACTAAATGTATTTTTTCCTAAAACAAGAGTCATTTTATTTTTAGACCAAACAGATTCTTCTCCAAGAGAAAAAGACGAAGATTTTTTTTTAGTAAATTGATAATTTATAATTTGCTTTTCAACCTCAAATACATTGGCATTTAAACTTAAAGGAATAAAAATTAAGCTTTTTTTGGGGAAGTAAAAATCACTTAAGTAATCCAAAAAAATATTTAAGTTATTGTTGGCTTCAGGAAAGCGACTACCTATTAATAAAATAATCTTTGCATAATTATTATAAATATCCTTTTTTATCACCTTATCTTGATGAAAGTCCATCATTGGATTACCAAAAAATCGAGCATCAATCCTCTTACTTTTTAAATTTTTTGATGTTAGTTCATCTCTAACTATTACAAATTTACATAAATGAGATTTCATTATATGCATTTCCCAAGGGTCCCATTCAGAGCCTTTTAATTTATGGTAGAGGTCAGAAATTGATTTTCCAGGTCCACTTGTCCAGGTATAGTCACTTTTTGGGGTACCTATAAATCCAAAATCGCATTTAGCACTCCAAGCATAAAACAAAGGGAGTAAATCTCCAATTGCCAAAATTTGATAGTTTTTAGGCTTTTTAAGCAACACTAACCAATTCTTTAAAAGGTAAATCAGCATCCCTTCTTTTAAGTCATTCCAAAAACCTTTGAAACTTTGATTACCAAAACCACCACTAGGTAATACCTTCTGAAAACCAATTTTAGAAATCTTTGAGGATCTTAAATCATCAAAAATCTTTCCATCACCTACTAGTGGCATTACTTCAATTTTACTAAATACTTTCAATGATAATAATTCTCTAATTATTAAAGACGCTATTACATCTTCTCCATGCCCATTAGAAATAATTAATAAAGAATTTGACTTTATACTGTTAAGATATTGTAGTGAATTAGATAAATCTTTTTTGGCGGCATGGCCAAGTGGTAAGGCAGAGGATTGCAAATCCTTTATCCCCAGTTCGAATCTGGGTGCCGCCTTCTTAAGTTTTTTAATATATTTATTAATAAACTGTTCTAAGAACAAACTATTTTTATAGCGATCTTTAAATTTCATATTTTTAACTTTTTATTTAATAATCATTATCAGCAACGCAAATGCCCATACATCTAATTCCATTAGATGAAGTTCTCATACAATGATTACATAAAATTTTTTCTTCTTTTAATTCTGTTATTTGATTTTTCTTTGTAGCTTTATTTGAAAAAAAATGATTAGTTGATTTATCACTGATTTTCATTACTATTTATGTTTTCTGAATCGATACTAACAATTAGAGATGTATTAGTGTTAGAAGCTGGAATATCCATTATTTTTACTGTTTCTTTAGATCTTTCTCTAACAGTTGACTCTTCAACTTGATCTTCAACAGAACAAGCCTCAAGAGCCTCCCTTAAGAGTGAGTCAAAGGTTGCACCTGGAAGTCTGTGTCGAGCAACCTCAAGAAAAGTTCTAGGCAAGGATTCAGAGGCGGCATCTCTTAAGGCAGGATTATTTTTTCTATGTTCTTGTTCTTCTTCAATTGATTTGATAAATCTTAATGTGACATCTCTTTTGGTTGAAGCTTTGATCAAAGTATCATTTTCTGGACTGCTTACATTTGATTCATTTTCTAAATCATCTAATCTTTTTTCTAAACTATTTAAGACCTCATTAGCTTCTTTACTAATATGAGCTAATTGACCATCAGATAAATTTGGCAAATCAGCAACAAAAACTTTGCCATGATCCCTTAGTGTTAAAAAAGTTGGCCTTGGCCCTTGATTTTGACGATTGTTAAATTCTGATGAATTTCCGGCTGGTCTCCTAGGAGGGGTGGGTCCAGCAGAGCTTCTTCTCCGAGTAATTCTCCTATTATTTTCAAAAGGCATAAGGTTAATAAATCTAACTAATTAAACGTACTTTTTTTGAGTTCATTTTTTACTATATTACATCTTACTTTTTTATTTGTGTATAAAAAATATTGACTGTTCCTTAATTAAAAAAAATTAATAAATCCTACATAGAAATTCCATTAATCAATTTATTAACATTTGATTGCTTTTTATTTAATATTTTTCCAATTTCCCAGCTTGCAAAACCTTGCGATTCACAAATCTTGAAAACTTCTCGCTTATATTTTTTATCTACAACTAGACAATATCCAACTCCTAAATTAAAAGTATTCCATAGGTCATTTTCAGGTATTTTACCGAATTCCTTAAGAAAACTGAAAATATAAGGCATTTCCCAAGAATCTCGATAAACATGAGGGATGAAATGTGAAGGCATACATCTAGGTAAATTTTCAGGAATTCCTCCTCCAGTAATATGAGCCATTCCTTTAATTTCTATATTTTCTAATAAAATTTGCTTGATCAAATTTGAATATATCTTTGTAGGTTTTAAAAGCTCATTATAAAAATTTAAATTTGTGATCTTTTCAAATTTATCTTCTATATTTTCTACATTTTGAATTATATTTCTTACCAAGCTGAATCCATTACTATGAATTCCACTGCTTTCAATAGCAATAATTAAATCATTTTCTTGAATATATTTACCATCTATTAATTTTTCTTCTTCTACAACTCCAACGCAAAAACCTGCCAAATCATACTTATTTGGGGAATAGAAACCTGGCATCTCTGCGGTTTCACCTCCTAATAATGAACAATTATTTTCTTTACAACTATTTGCAATTCCCAGAATTACATTTTTAAGTTGATTTTTATCTAGTTTTCCAGTCGCAATATAATCAAGAAAAAACAAAGGAGAAGCTCCAGTCGTAATAATATCATTTATGCACATTGCTACCAAATCTATACCCACCTCAAAGTGAAAATTTTTTGTTTGCGCTAACTCTAATTTTGTTCCGACTCCATCCGTCCCAGATACCAATACAGGATTCTTATATTTATTTAACGGTAATTTGAACAAGCCACCAAAACCTCCAATACTATTTATTACATTTGGTGAGTGTGTCTTCTCAACCGCTTCTTTGATTTCAGATACAAATTCTCTACCCGCTTCAATATCAACTCCAGATGTTTTGTAATCCATAAATAATAGAATGATAAACTTCTTCTATATAGATATTCCTATTAAGATTAGTTTTGTCCAGTAATTATTAGTTAAAAGATTTATTTTGTAAACCCAAAAGTGACAAAAATCATTCTTAAAACAATTAAAGAACTAAACGAATGGAGACTGAGTAATCAAAAAGATATAAGTTTTGTCCCCACTATGGGGAATCTACACTTAGGACATAGAGAATTAATTCGAGAATCTAAAAAATTAAAAGAGAATTTAGTATTATTAAGTATTTTTATTAATCCTCTGCAATTTAACGATAAAGAAGATTTAATAAAGTATCCAAGAACTATTAATAAAGATATTGATTTAGCTTGTGCTGCTGGAGCTGATGCAATTTTCCTACCTTATGTGGATGAAATATTTCCTAAAAATAAAATTAAATATCTAAAAGCATCAGATGATTTATCAAAAAATTTATGTGGGAATTACAGGAAGGGACATTTTGATGGGGTTTGTACTGTAGTTTATAGATTAATAAATATTGTAAAACCAAAAGTAATTTTTCTGGGAGATAAAGATTGGCAACAATTATTGATTATCAAAGAAATGGTTGCAAAATACAATATTAAAGTAGCAATTAAATCTATTGATACTCAAAGAGATAGTGATGGAATACCATTTAGTTCTCGCAATAATCTTTTATTAAAAAATGATAGGGAAAAAGTAAGGTTATTTTCCGAGGAATTATTTCACGCTAAGAAAATTTTCAATAAAACAAAAACCATTCGTTTAAATAACATTAGAAAGAGACTAAAAAATAAAGATATAAAAGTTGAATATCTTGAACATGTTAATGCTTTTAATTTACAAAGATCAACATCTGAAATGAATATAACAATGCTTGCAGGTGCGATAATATGCGGAAGTACCAGATTAATTGATCATATTTTTCTCATGAAAAGAGATCCTATTATCGCAATAGATGGTCCAGCAGGATCTGGCAAAAGTACTGTAACAAAACTAATAGCCAAAAAATTAAACTTTATTTTTTTAGATACTGGAGCCATGTATAGAGCTTTAAGTTGGTATCTAACAAAAGAAAAAATAAATTATGAGAATGGTAAAGATTTAAATTCATTTTTGAGTAATATCTCCATAAAATTTAAATCAGTCGCAGGTTCTAAACAGAATGTAATCATAAATAATCACAATGTTACTGATAAGATTCGTTCACAAGAAATTAGCTCTATCGTTTCATCCATCGCCTCGATTAAGGAAGTGAGAGAATTTCTTGTAAAAGAACAGAGAAAAATTGGAGAGGCAGGAGGGATAGTCGCTGAAGGAAGAGATATTGGTTCTAAAGTATTTCCTAATGCAGAATTGAAAATTTTTCTCACAGCCACCATAAATGAAAGAGCAAAAAGGAGAAAAAATGAGTTAGAAGCGATGGGTCTCGGTACTATTGATTTTGAGAAGTTAAAAAATGAAATAGAACAACGGGATTTTGAAGATTCCAACCGTAAAATTTCACCTTTAATTAAAGCTGAAGATGCTGTAGAAATAATTAGTGATGGCTATACAATAAATCAAGTTGTTGAAAAGATTGTAGGGATTTATTTTGAAACTATTCCAAAGGAGTTACATCTTTAGATTAAGTAATATTCTCTAAAAAACAGCTTACAGAATCTTCCAATATATCAAGAACATAATCGAACCCATCATCTCCCCCAAAATATGGATCTGGAACTTCTTTATCATTAAAAACTGAAGCAAAATCTTGTATTTTTATAATTTTTGCAAAGTCTGAACCTTTTACTCGATTCTTTAAATCAATAACATTCTTAAAGTTAGAATTATCCATCACTAATATATATTTAAATTTAAGAAAATCATCATCTTTAATCTGTCTTGCATTACTTGTGATATTGATATTTCTCTGCTTGGCTGCAAATCTCATCCTTGAATCTGCTTTTTTACCTATATGCCAACTACCGGTACCCGCAGAATCCACAATGAATTTATCACTAATACCCTTATCATTAATTAAATGTTTAAAAATTGCCTCGGCAGCGGGAGACCTACAAATATTACCTAGACAGACAAATAAGACTGAAATTTTCTCCATACATTCCGTATTGTGTAATTAATTAATTTTAAATAATAAATTATTTATTAATGACTCTGTAAATGTTTCTCCAAATAAAATTTTAAGCATAGGTCTTGCAGGGTCTTTGGATTTTCTATATTCAAGATAATGAATTTGTCCATTAATAATTTTTTTTTGAAATTCTAAATCAACCTCCTGTGCTCTAAAAAGAATTTTTATATATAAATCTAAATATTTTTGAAACGTCATATATAAATTATTATTAATCAAATTTTCACTTAATTCCTCCTTTGGTAATTTGGACCAAATAACTCCTGGCGAAAAGAATTGCGCTATTTGTTCTGACATTTTTGTAGCCATTGGTACTTTTTGATGAAACTCATCCTTTATAGTTAAAAGTTCTTCTAATAAGTCTTCGTCAAATTGTTTATTTATATGCAATGAAGGTTGAAAATCTAAAACTAGTAAATGGTAATTAGGTAAAGAGACAAAATCAACACCAAAGAAAGGAATATTATATTGACTTTTAGGTATTATTAAAAAATTTAATACACAATAGGTAGGGCTATTAATACAAACAGATCTACAAAAATTTATTCTATGATTTTTGGCTGCCCAAGTACAAAGTATGGCATTTGCATTGTTTTTTCTAGAACCATAAGAAGATTCTTTAAAAGAATATTTTGAAGGGATTTTATATTCCTGGAAATCATATTGATCTAATTTATAAATTATATATTTTTGAAACTTAGACCATCTCCATTCATCTTTTGAAAAAATAGTTTTTTGAATATGCATGCAATTATTAATTTGATGTAAATAAAAAATTTCTTATAAATTTTGCAGTCCACTCTTCACCAAAAAATTTCTTAAACAATTTATCTGCAGGATCTTTGTCTGCACTGTATTGATCATATTCAAAATGTTTTGATTGTATTTCATGTGAATTTAAAAATTGGTTTTCAGAAAAACAAGAATTGATTTTTAAATATTCCTCCAAAAATAAATAAAAAATATTATGTAAATCTTGATCTAGATTAGATTTATTACCTCTACAAATAATTACCCATGGTGAAAAATATTTATTTGAATCATAAATTCTCTTCATTTTTGTATTATCAAATTCTGAGTATTTATTTTTGATTAGATTTAACTTGGCACAATATTTTTGTAAATATTCATTATCCTGAATCAATGGTTGATAATCTAAAACAGTTAATAGCTTTTGAGAATTTCCAAACCATAAAATATCAACCCCTAAAATAGGTTGTTCACATTTAAAGATTGGATAGGCTACTGTATTAAAAACTTGTAGTTTTTCTCCTCCATCTAATTGGGTAACCCTCCATTTTCTAAAACTTGGGGCTTCAAAAAGCAAATTTTTGATTGTATATTTTTTATCTTTACTTTTATATTCCTTAAA
>CACNYU010000022.1 GCA_902624785.1 uncultured Prochlorococcus sp. | reverse complement strand
ATTTCAAGTACTTCCTGAAGACATAGCAGATGTTGTCTCAAAAATGACAGGTATTCCACTATCCAAGGTAGTTTCTAATGAACGAAAAAAACTGATAAATTTAGAGAAAGAAATTAGTTTAAAAGTTATAGGACAAGAAAAAGCTATTACAGCTATATCTGCAGCGATAAGAAGAGCAAGAGCGGGAATGAAAAATCCCAAAAGGCCAATTGGCTCTTTCCTTTTTATGGGGCCGACTGGAGTCGGGAAAACTGAATTAGCTAAATCTCTTGCTGCATCATTATTTGATGAAGAAGAAGCTTTATTAAGATTAGATATGAGTGAGTATATGGAAAGAAATGCTGTAGCCAGATTATTAGGTGCACCTCCAGGATATGTTGGATATGAAGAAGGGGGACAGTTAACTGAAGCAGTCAAAAGAAAACCCTATTCAGTAATACTCCTTGATGAGATAGAAAAAGCTCATTCAGAAGTGTTCAATATTCTTCTACAAGTACTTGACGAAGGCAGGCTTACAGACTCTCAAGGGAGCACTATTGATTTTAAAAATGCTGTAATAATTATGACTAGCAATTTAGCAGGCAATGAAATATTAGAAAATAAAATTAAATTGAATAATAATGATGCCAATAAAGATTTAATTAATAAAACATTGGATAAAGCTATTTATGAGTCACTTTCATCTATTTTTCGACCAGAATTCCTAAATCGTATAGATGAAGTTATACAATTTGAACCATTATCTAAAGAACAATTACAAAAAATAATTACACTTCAATTAGATGAACTAAAGAACTTACTTATAGAACAAGAAATTAATATTAAGGTTGATAAAAAAGTAATAATAAAATTAGCAAACGACTCTTATGAGCCAAAATATGGAGCGAGATCTGTAAGTAGAGAAATTAGGAGACAAATAGAGAATCCCTTAGCTACAAAACTTCTTGAAAATAATTTTAAGAATAAAAAAACAATTTCCATAAAAGTTGATTCTAAGAATCAGGAAGACATTTTATTCACTCCTAGCCCACGAGCAAAACAATAAGTTAATATAGAAATAAGATAAAGTTTGTTGTTAAACTTAAATTTGTGACAAGTCCTTCCTCCAAACAAGATCTATCCGAAGAAATCTCTTCAAATAGTGATGTTCCAAAAAAGAAGAAAAACTTTTTTATCTCCACCTATGATGAACTAAAGTTAGTTGTTTGGCCAAATAAACAACAGCTATTTAGTGAATCAGTTGCTGTTATTATAATGGTTTCTTTTTCTGCAGCTGCTATTGCTGCTGTTAGTAGATTCTATGGATGGGCAGCTTCACAAATCTTTCAGTTGAATTAATAATGTTTTTAATTTTATTAATTTAAACTTAAATTTATTTCAGGATTTCAGTCTAAACCTATCATGAGTAACGAATCTAATAATAGTTTAGTTTCATCTAAGGCTAATACTGGCATAGCCAGATGGTATGCAATTCAAGTTGCTTCAAGCTGTGAAAACAAAGTAAAAGCCACGCTTGAACAGAGATCAGTAACCTTGGGCGTTAATAATAGAATTCTTGAGATTGAGATTCCACAAACACCTGGAATAAAATTAAAAAAAGATGGCTCAAGGCAAACTACAGAAGAGAAGGTATTTCCAGGGTATGTTCTAGTTCGAATGATTTTAGATGAAGATACGATGATGGCTGTCAAAAGTACGCCTAATGTTATTAATTTTGTTGGTGCAGAAGATGGTAGAGGGAGTGGAAGATCAAGAGGTCATATTAAACCTAGGCCATTATCAAGACAAGAAGTTAATAGGATTTTTAAACGAGCTTCAGAGAAAAAAGCTATTGTCAAACTAGATATTGAAGAAAAAGACAGAATTATAGTTACTAGTGGTCCTTTTAAAGACTTCCAAGGGGAGGTAATTGAAGTATCTGGAGAAAGGAATAAATTAAAAGCATTACTTTCAATTTTTGGGAGAGAGACTCCTGTAGAATTAGAATTCTCTCAAATAAACAAACAAAACTAACTTAAACTGAACATGATTTATTGTATTGTTAAGTGAGTATTGTAATTTCAATTCAAATTTAAAAGAAAAATGGCAAAAAAAGTTGTTGCATTAATTAAATTAGCTCTGCAGGCTGGTAAAGCTAATCCAGCTCCTCCAGTTGGTCCTGCTTTAGGTCAGCATGGTGTTAACATCATGGCTTTCTGTAAAGAATACAATGCAAGAACACAAGATAAAGCTGGCTTTGTTATACCAGTTGAAATATCTGTTTTTGAGGATAGAAGTTTTACATTTATCACAAAAACTCCACCTGCATCAGTCTTAATAACGAAAGCTGCGGGTATTGAAAAAGGTGCTGGCGAATCTGCAAAAGGTGCAGTTGGCAAAATAAGTAAATCTCAATTAGAAGAAATAGCCAAAACTAAGCTCCCTGATCTAAACTGTACTAGTATCGAATCTGCAATAAAAGTAATTGAAGGTACTGCTCGAAATATGGGCGTATCAATATCAGATTGATACAATATCTCAAATAAAACTTATCGGGGAGGTTAATTTTAACCACTTGCACCCAAACATATTATGAAAAAATTATCTAAAAGAATGGAACTTCTATCCAAAAAGATTGAAGACCGTATCTATACAGCACAAGAAGCTTTAAACATCGTTAAAGAGAATGCGAATGCAAAATTTGACGAAACTATCGAAGCTCATATTAGATTAGGTATTGATCCTAAATATACCGACCAACAGCTTAGAACAACAGTTGCTTTACCAAATGGGACGGGACAAACTATAAAGATTGCAGTTATAACTAGTGGAGAAAACGTTTCAAAAGCAAAAACTGCAGGTGCCGATTTATTTGGAGAAGAAGATTTAGTAGAGGATATCAATAAAGGGAATATGAATTTTGATTTATTAATAGCAACACCGGATATGATGCCAAAAGTTGCTAAGCTTGGAAGAGTTTTAGGCCCCAGAGGTTTAATGCCAAACCCAAAGGCTGGAACCGTAACCAATGATATTGCAAATGCTATTAAAGAATTCAAAGCAGGTAAGTTGGAATTTAGAGCCGATAAAGCTGGTATAGTTCACGTTCGTTTTGGCAAAGCAAGCTTTTCTACCAATCAATTATTTGAAAATTTAAAAACCCTACAAGAGGCAATTGATAAAAACAAGCCAAGCGGTGCAAAGGGTAAGTATTGGAAAACACTCTATTTATCTTCAACAATGGGGCCATCAATTCAAATTGATATTGGTGCATTACAGGATTATCAACAAGAAAGTTAACTCTTTGTAGTACAATATAAATTGCAATAATACGACCAGAGAAAGTGGGCTTTTTTAGTTTTACTTAATTGTAATTCCCACCTAGGTTAGTTTTTAATTTTTATCCTTTTTTTGGGATCTAATAAAAGCGACCTCCAAATATTCCTGCGTCGCATTTCCTGCTCTTCCTCAATTACGATCCAAAAAAAGAATGGGCCGAACACTAGAGAATAAGCAACAAATTGTTAAAGAGATTAAAACTCTCTTAAACGAATCGGAAATGGCAGTAGTCCTTGATTACAAAGGTCTATCAATAAAAGAAATGTCTGATTTACGTGCGAGATTGCATGCAAATCAAGGGATTTGCAAAGTTACAAAAAATTCTTTGATGCGTAGAGCTATTGAAGGTGAAAGTAACTGGTCAGATCTAGATTCTTTATTAACAGGTACTAATGCTTTTGTTTTAATAAAAGAAGATGTTGGAGGAGCTGTAAAAGCGATCCAATCTTTTCAAAAAGAAACAAATAAATCCGAAACAAAAGGTGCTTTATTTGAAGGAAAGCTTCTTAGTCAAGCTGAAATCAAAGAAATAGCAAATCTTCCTTCAAGAGAGGTATTAATGGCGAAAATTGCTGGTGCCTTAAATGGTGTAGCAACAAAACTAGCTATTGGTATCAACGAAATTCCATCTGGACTTGCAAGATCACTAAAGCAACATTCTGAAAGTTCAGAATCTTAAATTCCAATTCATTTATCAACAAAACAAATGTCTGCAAAAACCGAAGAAATTCTTGAATCACTAAAATCTCTTTCATTATTAGAAGCTTCTGAGCTTGTAAAGCAAATAGAAGAAACTTTTGGAGTATCAGCTGCAGCCTCAGCAGGAGTCGTTATGGCTGCTCCAGGTGCAGGTGGAGGAGATGGAGATACCGCTGCGGCTGAAGAGCAAAGCGAATTCGATGTAATCCTAGAAAGTTTTGATGCATCTGCAAAAATAAAAGTTCTTAAAGTTGTCAGAAATGCTACAGGACTAGGTTTAGGAGATGCTAAAGCTCTCGTAGAGTCAGCTCCTAAAACTGTAAAAGAAGCTGTAGCCAAAGCAGATGCAGAAGCTTTAAAGAAAGAGATTGAAGAAGCTGGAGGAAAAGTTACACTTAAGTAATAAGCAAATTATTAGCCGATATTTTTATTATCGGCTCTAAATCTATGAATAGTAGTCAAAATATTGCAATTGAAGCTGCTACTGATGGAGCCTGCAGTGGTAATCCTGGGAAAGGAGGATGGGGAGGTTTAATTTTATTTGAGGATGGGAGTGAATTAGAAATTGGCGGTTTTGAAAAAAATACCACAAATAACAGAATGGAACTTATGGCTGCTATAAAAACTCTAGAAAAATTAAAGCAATTTAAACTAAAAAAAAATTTTAAATTAAGAACAGATAGTAAATACTTAATTGATGGCTATAGTATTTGGATTAAAAATTGGAAGAAAAATGGGTGGAAAACAAGTACTGGTAAGCCAGTTCAAAATTTAGATTTATGGCAAAAGATTGATGGATTAAGAATTGATGAAGTAAGAATGGAATTCGTTAAAGGTCATAGTGGAGACAAATATAATGAAAGAGTTGATCTAATAGCAACTAATTATAGTAAAGGTATTAATAAATTAGAAAAGAATCAACAAGAAAATTTTGATCAACCTGATATAGCAGCACCCCAAGAAATAATTAATTTGTATTCTCGTATTGAATTAGTTAGCAAATTTGCGCTAAAAGGTTATTTATTAACAACTAGTGAATTATGCCATTTACTTTCTATCGAAGAGAATAATTACATAAGAGAGATGAAACAATTTAATTGGCGTAATTGGATTATTAAACCAACAAACAAAAAACTATGGATAATTCAAGATAATAATCAAAATCCTAAATGATAAAAAATCTTTATTCAGTCACAAATATTTATGAGAGATTAATCAAGCCAATCCTGAGAGAAGATAAAGGGGTTGATGCAGAATGCCTAACAAATTTATCTTTGAAGCTATTAGCATTTTGTTCAAGTAAAAAAGAATGGGGGTTCATCTCAAATTATCTTGAAGAGATAAGAAACGAATTATGTATTACAGATAAAAAGTTAAATCAGGAAATTTGTGGCATAAATTTTCCTAATCCCGTTGGGCTTGCTGCTGGATTTGATAAGAACGGGATAGCTGCAAATATCTGGCAAGATTTTGGTTTTGGTTTCTCTGAATTAGGAACAGTTACTCAATATGGTCAGCCAGGGAATCCAAAACCAAGATTATTTAGAATTTCTAATGAACAAGCTGCTTTAAATAGAATGGGTTTTAATAATAATGGAGCTGACTTATTCTTAAAGAATTTCATTAGACAAAATATCAAGAAAAAGGTTGATAGAGAAAAGAACTGTTTAGGGATAAATTTTGGAAAGTCAAAAATAACTTCAATTTCAAATGCAACAGATGATTATATTTCATCTTTAAAACTTCTTATCCCATATTGTAATTATGCAGCAATAAATGTTAGCTCTCCAAATACTGAAGGGCTAAGAAAATTACAAGATCCCATTCTTCTTAGAGAATTACTTAAAGAAATCAAAAAATTACCTGATTGCCCACCTCTTTTTGTAAAGATCGCTCCAGACCTGAGCTTCAAAGACATAGATAAAATTTGCCAACTAATAAATGATGAAAAAATCAATGGTATTATCGCAACAAATACTAGCCTTAATAGATTAGGTCTCGAAAATACACTTATAAAAAAAACAGGTACTTTATTATCAGAAGAAAGCGGAGGTTTAAGTGGAAAACCTTTAAGAAATAAGGCTAATAAAATTATAAAATATATCCACAATATCGATAAGAATTTAACTTTAATTGGTGTTGGTGGTATAGATTCTCCAGAAACTGCATGGGAGAGAATAACCTCTGGAGCATCATTGATACAACTTTATACAGGTTGGATCTATAAAGGACCTAGGTTAGTGCCTGATATATTACAAGGTATTATCAAACAACTAAATTATTATCAAATATCTAATATTGAAGAAGCTGTGGGTTCAGGCTTGTTATGGAAAAATTAAAATATAAAATTTATAATTATGGTTAAATAAGATTCAAATTCATTTGATATTTTGAAAAATTTAGACTTTAAACATGGAGGAAATATACATTGTTTTGCTGAGAAATTTAACTATAAATTATCAGATATTATTGATGCGAGTGCATCTATCGTCCCATTTGCAATCCCTGATTTTCTAAAAGATGAATTATATATTGAAATAAAAAATGAAAGTTTTAGATATTATCCTGAAAGAAATATGAATAAGCTTAAAGAAAATATAGGATTTTTTCATGATATAGATCCCAGCTGTATTATGCCTGGTAATGGAGCTTCAGAATTAATTACTTGGGCAGGATTTCAAGCAGCAAAATATAAAGTAAGCTGCTTACCTGTCCCAGGATTTGTAGATTATGAAAGAGCATTGAATTGTTGGCAAGCAAACTATTTTTTTGAGGAGCTTCCTAAAAATAATTTTAAAAATATAAAACAACATTTTCCTTTGCAACCAAAATGCGATGTGCTTTGGATTACTAATCCACATAATCCAACAGGACAATTATGGGATAGAAAATCACTGGAAAAGTTAATTGATCTTTATAAACTAGTAATTTGTGATGAGGCATTCTTATCTTTAACACCAAATGGTGAAAATGAATCTTTAATACCTCTTACAAAAAAATTTGATAATTTAATTGTGATAAGAAGTTTAACTAAATTATTTAGTATTCCTGGATTAAGACTAGGTTATATGATTAGTTCCTCAACAATATGTCAAAATCTCAATAATATAAGAGATCCATGGCCCGTAAATTCACTTGCAATTCAAGCAGGAATAAAATTAGTAAGCAGTAAAGAAGAATATAAAAAATGGATTAGGAAAATTCATACTTGGATAAATATTGAAAAAAATTGGTTAACAAATGAACTGAAAAAAATTAACAAAATAAAAGTGCATGAATCAACAACAAATTTTCTCTTAATAGAAAGCAAAGATTCTCTATTGGAGAGTATAAATTATTTATCAAGTAAAAAAATACTCATTAGAGAATGTTCTTCATTTAGATTTTTAGATGATAAGTGGGCGAGAATTAGTTTGCAAACTCATGAGAAAAATCAAATAATAGCTATTGAGCTTTATAAATCTTTTTTATAGTAATTAATAATTTTCTTAATTTCTTGCCTAGGATCTTTTAAATTAAATTCAGAAATATTTTTTTTCATTAAGTCTAAAATTTTATATTGATTTTTTGAATGATTAGATTCCATCATAAAAATTCTCTGCAAATTTTTTTTTAAATTGATTTCAAGATTTTTATTTTGCTCAATCATTATTGAACAACCTATCGAAGAAAGAATTAAAGCATTTTTTTCTTGATGATTATTTTTAGCATTAGGATATGGAATAAGTATTGAAGGTGATTTCGTTTTAATAATTTCATTTATGGCGCCAGATCCTGCTCTAGAAATTACTAAGTCACAATTTTGCATTAATGCAGCAATTTCATTTGTAAAACCTATTGGAATATAATTTGTATTTTTTTTATTCCTAAATTTAGTATCTAAAGTATCACCTAAAATATGAACTATCCTAAAATTCTTGCCATTTAAGAAATCTAATAATTTGTAAATAACATCATTTATAACTTTTGCACCTTGACTTCCTCCCATAATAATTATCAAGGGTTCATCACCAAATGGGACCCAACTTGGAATATCATGATTAATATAAAATTGATTACGGAGCGGAGTCCCTGTAAAAACAATTTTACATCCTTTTAAATAAGAAGATGTTTCTTTAAAGCCTGTTAAAACAAAATTGCAATATCTACCAAAATACTTTGTAGCCAAACCAGGAACTACATTGGATTCATGAAGTATGATTGGAATGTTTAATA
The DNA here is from genome assembly GCA_902624785.1 of uncultured Prochlorococcus sp. Lineage (GTDB taxonomy): Bacteria > Cyanobacteriota > Cyanobacteriia > PCC-6307 > Cyanobiaceae > Prochlorococcus_A. The sequence continues at coordinate 5,269 of CACNYU010000022.1, read as the reverse complement.
ATTTTGCTGCGATAATAGATGGTACTGATATATATCCCCCAGTGGCAAAAACTAATTGAATTTCCCTACTAATCATTAGTCTAATTACTGGCAAAGTCGCAATAAATACTTGGAGATACTTATTTATTAGAGATAAATTATTCCCTTGAGGAGAAATAATATTTAATGTAAATAAATTATATTCTTGTGGTACAAGATTAATTTCGCATCTATTTTCTATACCCAACCAATTGATTTTCCAATTTCTATCAAGATTATCGACAATTGTTAATGCTGGGAAAATATGACCACCGGTGCCACTAGCAGCAACTAATAAATTTTTTATTTTTCTTTTCATAAAAATGAGCAAATCATCTATAGTGAATAAAATAAATATAAAATGATTAAATTAAATTCTTTTTCTAAATTAATAAGTATTGTCTATATCTTTTTTTATCTCATATCATCAACATTTGCAATTTGCGAAGATAACTTTAAAAAGATTTTTCAAAATATTGAGACTGAATTAAATCAAAGAAATTTTGCCGCACTAGAAAAATATTTTGATGAAAATGAAAAAATTCAGTTTAAAAATAAATTCTTCAAATTGATTAGAGAATTTCCAGATGCAAAATGGGAAGTAATCGAATCAAAATCAATTAACCCTAATCAACATAAACTTAATATGAAACTTTTTGGGAGTAAAAATTTAAATGGGAAAACATATAAATTAGAATCCACTTTTAATTTTACATTAAGCTTAGATAATGGATTAATAAAACAAAGCAATATTCAAAATAATTTGACTACTATAAGGAGTGATGATAATCAAATTGATATAAAAATCTCAATCCCAGATAAAGTTTTGACAGGCTCAAAATATTATATAGATGTAATCTTAAATCAACCCTTAGAAGAAATAATAATTGCAGGAGGTATTAAAGAATATCAAGAAGAAAAATTATTAAATCAGTCAATTCCTTTGAAGCCTCTAGCTACAGGAGGTATTTTCAAAGTAACTCGAGCTCCATTAGTACCAGGTCTTCAAACTTGGACTGGTATAATAGCCCATCCTAGTGGGTTGGTATCATTTACAAAAACCGTGAATATTGTTAACGATTAGTAATTTAGCAATCATTTAGAGCAGCAACACCTGGCAGTATTTTTCCTTCAAGAAGTTCTAAGCTTGCTCCACCGCCAGTTGAGATATGAGACATTTTATCTGCTAATCCTGCCTTTTCTACAGCAGCTACAGAATCGCCACCTCCAATAATGGTACAAACATTAGCAGAAGAGCTTAAATCAGCTAAAGTTTTTGCGATAGCATTAGTGCCATTAGCAAATTTTTCAAATTCAAATACACCCATTGGGCCATTCCAAATTATTGATTTACATTCTATTAGAGCTTTTTGAAATGTTTTAATAGATTCTGGTCCGATATCTAATCCCATCCAATCTCCGCTAATGGAATTAATATCAGAATTTTTACTATCTGCAGTTGGTGAAAATTCATTAGCAAGAACTACATCTGAAGGTAAAAGCAATTCAACACCTTTATCTTGCGCTTTCCTTTCTAAGTTTCTTGCTAATTCTAATTTATCTTCCTCTACAAGACTTTTTCCAACATTTAAACCTCTGGCTTTATAAAAAGTGAATATCATTCCTCCACCAATAATTACTTTATCGCATTTATCTAAAAGAGAATCTAAAACTCCTATCTTACTACTGACCTTAGAGCCACCAACTATTGCGGCTAATGGTCTTTGAGGATTATCAATAGCACCCTGTAAATATTTGAGCTCTTTCTCTAGCAAGAATCCTGCTACAGATGGATTTAAGAATTCTGTCACTCCTTGTGTAGATGCATGAGCTCTATGTGCAGCACCAAATGCATCATTGACATACATATCAGCAATAGAGGCTAAATTTTTTGCAAAATCCTTATCATTCTTCTCTTCCTCTTCATAAAATCTTACATTTTCCAGCAACATAACATCACCATTATTTAGTTCATTAGCTAGGGAATTAGCTTCTTCTCCAATACAGCTACTTGATAAATTGACTTTCTTTTGAAGAATTGAACTTAATCTTGAGGCTACTGGAGTTAATCTCATCTTCTCATTTACTCTCCCTTTAGGCCTCCCAAAATGGGCTGACAATATTACCTTTGATGAATTATTCATCAAATATTCAATTGTTGGGATAGCTGCTCTTATGCGAGTATCATCAGTAATTTCTCCTTTCTCATTAAGTGGAACATTAAAATCAACTCGAACTAGTACTTTTTTACCCTCTAGAGATGATTTGTTTAAACTTGAAAGAGACAATTTTGGCATGAATACTTCTTAATAACCATGAAACCCTAACGTTTATAAATCGCTATTGGGTATAAATATGGTGTTAAATAGTTATGCCTTAATAAAATTTAAAAAATCTTTTAATAAGTTAGTTGTTTAAATGTTTAAATAACAAAAATAGAATAATATATATTTAAAGCATAATGAATAATTAATTAAATTTTTTTTATTCCAGACATTTTATTAATGTGAAAATACCTAAGATTCAATGGTATCCAGGTCACATAGCAAAAGCTGAAAAGAAACTCAAGGAAACCATAAAAAGAGTAGATCTTGTTATTGAAGTTAGAGATGCAAGAATACCACTTTCAACGAGTCATCTACATCTCAATAAGTGGATAAAAGATAAAAAACATCTTTTAGTTATCAATAGATCAGATATGATTTCAGATTCTGCAATTAAAAAATGGACTAATTGGTTTAAAGAAAGAGATAAAACTCCCCTTTGGTGTGATTCTAAAAAAGGAATTGGCATCAAAGAAATATGTAAAGCCGCATCCGAATCAAGATTATCAATAGATATTAGAAGAGAATCAAGAGGTATGAAGGCAAGATCTATTAGGGCACTAACACTAGGTTTCCCAAATGTAGGGAAGTCAGCTTTAATTAATAGAATTGCGAGAAAAAGAGTGGTAGAGAGTGCAAGAAAAGCAGGCGTTACAAGATCTTTGAGATGGATAAGATTAAATAATGGTATTGATTTACTAGACGCCCCAGGAATCATTCCACCCGATTTAGATAATCAAAAATTTGCTTTAAATCTTGCAATCTGCGATGACATTGGTGAAGCAGCCTATGATGTTGATAGTGTTGCTAGAGAATTTCTAAGAATCATATTAAAATTACATACTAATCCAGTTTCTAATATTTCTTTAGAGCAGATATCTAAAAGATATAGCATCGATTTTGATAAAAATTTCAAAGATCCAGATCAATGGATTAAACTAGCTTCTGAGAAACATACCTCAGGTAATCAAAGGAGAATGGCAAATAAATTGCTTGAAGATTTCAGAACTCAAATGTTAGGTAAAATTTGTCTTGAGGTACCAAGTGAATTCTGAACAAAATTCGTTATTTGGGAAAGGAGAAGGTGAGCTAATAGAAATTAAATATAAGTTGGAATTACCTATGCGACTTGATAGATGGCTTGTAAGCCAAAGACCAGAGCAGAGTAGAACAAGTATTCAGAATTTTATAAATTCTGGATTAATATTGATCAATTACAAACCAGCAAAAGCAAAAACACCCTTAAGGCAAGGAGATAATGTACAACTTTGGTTAACACCACCTGAGGAATTACCTTATCTAAAACCAGAGAAAATGGACCTAGATATTTTATTTGAAGATCAATATATTATAGTTATTAATAAATCATCAGGATTAACAGTTCATCCTGCTCCGGGGCATAAATCTGGCACTTTAGTTAATGGACTATTAGCTCATTGCAAAAATTTACCTGGTATAAATGGGAAGTTAAGACCTGGTATCGTTCATCGATTAGATAAAGATACTTCAGGCTGTATTGTTGTGGCTAAAAGCCAAGAAGCATTAGTAAATCTTCAACTACAAATAAAGAATAAAATTGCTTCAAGAAATTATTTAGCAGTTATTCATGGATCACCTAAACAAAACGAAGGTACAATAGTAGGAAATATTGGAAGGAACCCAAACGATAGAAAAAAATATGCTGTTGTTGAGGAAAATCTAGGTAGATATGCATGCACTCACTGGAAATTAATTGAAAAAATTGGTAATTATTCGTTAATGAGCTTTAAATTAGATACTGGGAGAACTCATCAAATTAGAGTTCACTGCTCTTACATTAAACATCCTATTCTTGGAGATCCTCTATATGGTAGATGTAAAAAACTTCCTTGTAATTTAACAGGACAAGCTCTTCACGCAAATCGTTTAGGATTGATCCATCCTATTAATGGCAATGAAATGATTTTCGAAGCTGATTTGCCATCCGAATTTCAAAAACTTCTAAAAACGATAAAAAAAATTAATTAATATTTAAACTACTTCTAATAAGATTTTGAGTAACAATATGTTGAGGATTATTGAATATTTGAAGGGAATCACCTTCCTCCACCACTGTTCCTTTATTTATTATCAATAACCTATCACAAAATTTTTTGGCTAATCCTAAATCATGTGTAATAAAGATAATTGATAAGGTCATTTCTTCCTGAATTTGTCTTAATAATTTTAAAATTTCCATTTTTACTGTCGCATCAAGCATAGTTACACTCTCATCACAAATAAGTATTTTAGGATTAATTAAAAGTGCTCTAGCAATTGCTACTCTTTGTAGTTGCCCCCCTGATAATTCATTAGGGTAAGAATTAAGAAAGTTACTATTAGCAGGTAAATTTAATTTATTTAAAGTCGATTGAAGCTTATCTTTCATAATTTTCTTACTCAAAGAATTATGTAAAAACAATATGTCTTCTAAGTTTTTTTGAACAGTCATCTTAGGGTTTAGACTTGAAAAGGGATCTTGAAAGATCATTTGGATATTCCTAGCTTTTTGAATTTTTAGATTTCTATTAAAATTTCCATTATCTATTTTGATTTTTATATTTCCTCCACGCTGATCTAAAAGTCCGACTAATGCTCTTGCTAAAGTACTTTTTCCGCTCCCTGATATGCCTACGAAACCTAATGTTTCATTACGAAATAATTTAAAACTGACTTGATTAATAGCTTTATTCCATTTTTGACTAAAAAAAGAATAATTTGATCTATACCAACATCTTAAATTTTCAACTTCTAATATGACAGGATTTTCTTTAGAAAATAGATTATTTGATTGTAATTTATAAAAAGCAGAGCCCACTAATTTTTTACCAATATCAGATTTTGGAGAATTAAGAATTTCTTTTATTTCTCCATACTCTTTAATTCTTCCTGTATCAAAAATAGCTATT
>CACNYU010000021.1 GCA_902624785.1 uncultured Prochlorococcus sp. | reverse complement strand
GAATTCGTTATGAAAAATAGAGTCATAGTTCTTGATACCAACGTTCTTTTGCATGATCCGGAATCACCTCTTCATTTTGTTAATGATAATGTTGTTATTCCAATTCAAGTTGTTGAAGAGGTTGATAGATTTAAGCGTGATCCAAGTGAAAAAGGGAGGAATGCCAGAAGAGTTTCTAGATTATTGGATAGCTATAGAGAGAAGGGGAATTTATCTTCTGGCGTTAGAATAAATAATAAAGACTTAGGTCAAATAAAAGTTGCTTTTTGTAGAAAGGAAACTACTGATAGGTTGCCTTCTGAGTTAAATGATAATAGTGGAGATAACAAGATTTTAGCTGTTGCTCTTGAACACAAAACTAATAAGGTATTGGCTAATTCTCCAGATGTTATTCTCATTTCTAAGGATACTAATTTAAGAATAAAGGCTGATGCAATTGGATTAAAAGCTGAAGATTATAGCAACAACAAAGTTTCGTTAGAACATTTATATAAAGGATTTAGAGAGATTATTGCTGATCAAAATGAAATTAATAAAATTCAAAAAGAAGGATTCATATTTTTAAAAGATATTAAATTCAATTTAAAGCCAAGATTATATTCTAATGAAGGTGTAATTCTAAGAGATAATCTTAAAGAAAATCATACATATTTATGCAGATATGACCCTATGGAAAATAAATTGATTTCTTTAAATTGGCTAAGAAGATCTAATTTAGGAAAAATAAAACCAAAAAATTTAGAACAAAGTTTTGCCTTAGATTTGCTTCTTGATCCAGATGTTCAATTGGTTACTCTTATAGGAAAAGCGGGGACAGGAAAAACTTTATTGGCATTAGCTGTGGGATTAAATCTTGTAGCAGATGAAAATATGTATGAAAGATTATTAGTCTCAAGACCTCCTATCTCTTTGGGGAAAGAACTAGGATTTCTTCCAGGCAGTTTAGATGAAAAATTAGCGCCATGGATGAAACCTATTATTGATAACTTGGATTATTTAACAGGCTCAAAATTTAATAAAAAAGGTGAAAAAGTAGCAATTAAAGAGAGAGATAATAATACAAAAAATTCATGGGAAGATCTCAAAGGTATGGGACTTTTGGAGGTCGAAGCAATTAATTATATTCGCGGGAGGTCAATTTCTCATCAATTTATTCTTATTGATGAAGCTCAAAACTTAACACCTTTAGAAGTAAAGACGATCGTTACCAGAGCTGGTGAAGGCACAAAAATTGTTTTCACTGGAGATCCAAATCAAATAGATCACCCTTATCTAGACTCTGATAGTAATGGTCTTACTTGGTTGGCTAAAAAACTTAAGGGTCAAAAAATAGTTGGCCATATTACCTTGTCACAAGGTGAAAGAAGTGATTTAGCTGAACTAGCAGCAAATCTCTTGTAGAAATAAACTTAAAAAAGTAAAAAATGGAGAAATTTTATGAAAAAAAAATTAAATTGTGATTTTGCAAAAGAAAGAAGTAATGAGGCTCATGTCGTAGCTAGTAATTTAGAAGCAATTTTAAAATCTAATTCTTATAAACTTGCGCATGAAGATTTGGAATTATTAAATACTGATGAAATGCGTGGTGTCCGAATGCTTCTTGAGATAACAAAACCTGAGCAAGCGATTGAAAAGGAAAATATTATTTCTACGGTTATTATTTTTGGTGGCGTCCACATATCAGAAGAAATCACTTCAAAAAGAAGATTGGATGAGACTTTAAAACTTCTTGAGAAAGATCCAAAATCAACTTTATTAATGGAAAAAGTAAAAAGATATAAGAATCTATATTCAATGTCTCATTATTATTCTTCAGCTCGAGAATTATCTAAGTTAATATCAATTGAAACTAAATTAGAAAGTCCTCATGCTCATGTGATAGTAACTGGTGGTGGACCTGGAATTATGGAAGCTGCTAATAGAGGGGCTTTTGATGCGGGTTGTAAATCTATTGGATTAAATATAAGTTTGCCGAATGAGCAACATCCAAATTCATTTATTACTCCAGGATTATGTTTTAAGTTTAATTATTTTGCTATGAGGAAATTTCATTTTGTTATGAGATCCGAGGCTGCAGTTTTTTTTCCAGGTGGATTCGGAACTTTAGATGAATTATTTGAATTATTAACTTTGAGGCAAACTGGTATGAAGAAGAGTATACCAATTATTTTATTTGGAAGAGATTATTGGAACAAAGTAATTAATTTTGAATATATATATGATATGGGTCTAATAGAGGAAAAGCATTTATCAATTTTTAAATATGCTGATAATGCTCAAGAGGCTTGGGCTTTAATAAAAAATTTTAAAAATAGTAATTGATTTTTAAGATATCTTCATCTTTTAGCTCACTCAAAATAGAATTTAATTATGCTTAAAATTTAGTTATTTCAAAAAATAAACTAAATAGACATCAATGAACTTTGAGTTAATAATAAAAAAAAATAAGTCTTCATGGATATCTCTAAGAAACTTAATAATGATGGATTTTCTTTAATAGAATTAGTAATTGTAATATCAGTACTCTCGATACTTTCTGCTGTGGCAATTCCTAATTTCTTATGTATTATTAGAAAATCTAAAGCTACTGCAGCACTCTCAGCAATCATAAATGTTAGGAAAGAATGTATTGTTAAAGAATTGGATGATACTAATCCTTCATTTAATGAGTCAAACTTAAATGGATATTTAATATCTGATTATGATGGTGGAAATAGATGTAATTCTTCAAATCAAGAAATAATTGCCACACCCGATAATAACGAAGACCTTCCTACTTATATATATTCTACAAATACTGGCAGTATCAAATACACTTTTAAGGGGATTACAGGAACTGATTTTGCAAAATGTTTAAGTTTCATTTGTGATAAAACGTTCAATGAATCAAAAAGTGAAAATTCGGTATTAAAATCCTCACTTGAAGCCAACGGCTTTGTAATCCCAGATACTTATGTAGAGAGAGGATGTTCGGCATACGTAATCGTTAATGGGCCTACTTGGGAAGATGCAAAACAAAATGCGAGAGCATTGGGTGGTGATTTAGCATCAATCAACGATAAAGGCGAACATAATTGGTTCGCAAAAGAATTTTCCAAGGATAAGTATGGTTATGACGGTGATACTAATACTGGAGATCCCTCTAATTGGATTAATTTATGGGTAGGTGGAGAATATAGTAAACAAACTGGAAAATGGGGATGGAGTTCTGGTCAAGAATTTGGGGGAGATGGATTTGAAATTGTTGGAGATAATGATCCTGGTTTGGGCGTCGGACGTGGAACTGATTCTTTTGATCCATCAGTAAGGTCAAAAATGTTAGCTCATTTCAATCATAATAAGAATGAAAATCAGCACACCAGACATGGAGAAGGAGAAGGTTCATATTATGTGGATGCAACAATTGGAAGTTCTAATAATACGAGAGGGATAGCAGAAATAGATACTTGCAACTAATCACAGTAAAATTCACGCAAAAATAGCTTATTTTAAATTATTTAATAAAAACTAATTTCAGCTATCTTTTTCTTTATTAGAACTGAAAAGAGGACCAAAATCAATATTTGAAATAATCCTTGCACCCTCATCTAATGATAAGGCTTTCTGAAATGAGCGCAAAAGCATTCTACTTTCAGTTCCATTATCAAAAATAAGATATAGACGTGCATCAGAAATCCCATAATCTTGCTTGAATTCGTCTCCAACATCAGCTACAAATGTTTTTAATCCACTCAAAATAAAGAACATTCCTTTCTTAATTTGGGGCCTTTGTTTTAAAAGAAAAGTTTTTCTAAGTCCCTTGTCTAAATCAGTTTGAACTGAATCAAAATAATGTTTAAAATCTTCAAAATTTTCACATTTTTTTCGGTTGGCAAATAATTCTTCAATTTTTCGATCTTGTGATGAGCGAACAAATTTTAAATTAAAAATACTATTTTTTTCAGGGGCACTTTCTACTTCTTTTAATAACTGTTCATCATCAAGATTTTCATCAATAAATTTATCTTTCAAAGGGAAGTCATGAAGTAATCCCTGATTGTCTAATGGTTTAAGAATATTTAAAATTTCATCATCTGTTTTTATTTGATTAAGCCTTACTGCGAGTATTCTCTCGAATAAATCTCTTTCAGCAATATTTTCAGGAATCCTTTTAAATCTCTCGAAAAACGTCTGAATTTCTTCGAACCCAGAAGTGATATATTCTTCTTTGGGAGTTTTTGGAAGACTAATTTGATTCTCGACTTCATATTCTAGAGCCTCAAGGAGTTCTTTATCTGATTTTTCAATCATTTTCTTTTTCCATTTACAATTCTTGCTAATGCAGAAATACCCTCTGCCATTCTTCTTTCCCAAGGATCAGGCGAATTAATTAAGGGTTTTCTACCTTTTTCTTTTTTAAAAATGTAAGCTCTCTCAGCTAGATCTCGAGCCTCTTTATAGTTTATTTTTATTTTTTTTGATGAAATTACTTCATGAATTTGCTTTAAACTCTCTTCACTCATCGTTTTAGAGAGAATAGAATATGCAGTCCCAAAAGGATTAATTCTATCAATTAAATCAATATTTAACTCACTAACATCAGTAGAAAACTTTCTTATACCCTCTAATAATGCATTATTAGTCAATTTATCAATATTATTCCCAGTTGTATTATTAACTGCAATTTCTTTAGCCTTTTGGGTAAGATTCATAGCAGCAACTACCCTTTGTCTCACTCCCTCTTGATCTTCTTCCTCTAGATCAGGATACTTTTCTTGCACAATCTTGCCATATCTTATTTGAGTTAATTCTTCTGGGATCAAATCTTTATCAAGTAATCCTCTTTCTACTGATGATTTATCTTGAACAAATGCAGCTATAAGTTCATTCATATCATCTCTACATATTTTTTCTGCTTCTTGACTTTTCAATTCTGATAAACCATTTATCTCAATCTCTATTTGTCCAGTATTACTGTTTAATCCTATGTTCTCCTTTTTAGGATCATATCCATTTTTACCATAATCAATTCCTTTCTGGGGAGAGCTATTTTGATATTTTGGTTTAAAATTAAAATTCGGAGCCAAAACTTGCTCCATAAGTAAGCTAGCAGCAATTGCTTTCAAGGTATCGTTAACCGCTTCAGATACTGAGGTCTCAGATGCATCTGGTTCTGCGATTAAGTTAGTGAAACGTGCTTTGTCTTTTCCTGGAGCATCTCTTGTCGCTCTACCAATTATTTGAACAATTTCAGTAAGACTAGAACGATAGCCAACTGTTAAAGCATGTTCACACCATATCCAGTCAAAACCCTCTTTAGCCATTCCCAAAGCAATAATTATGTCAACATGATTTCTATTTTGCTTTTGACTTTCATCTTTCAAAGAAGCAATTACATGATCTCTTATTCTTGGTTCATCCTCTACTAAATCGGCGACCTTTATAATTCTTCCATTTTTTAACTTAACTAATTGGAATCCTGTATTTGGATCAACACCCTCCCATTCCCCGAGTTCTTCAATAATATTTTCTACTTCATCAATTTTATTTTTGGTACTCTCTCTGGAATTAACAGATGGGATATGTATTATTGTTTTCTCTTCAGGATTTAAGACTTTAAGAATACTCTCTGCATATAAACCAGAGTAAAAGAAATATCCAATGTCCAGTTTTTTTAGATACCTGTATCCATTGAGTTGTTCATAGTAAGTAAAGGTAATATTTTCAAACTTTTCTTCTTCTTCAGGTAATAAGACTGGAATTGAATCTCCACGAAAATATGATCCTGTCATTGCAACTACATGGGTTTTATTACGAGATATAATTTTTGCCATATGATTGCCTAACTTATTATCTGGGTTTGCAGAGACATGATGAAATTCATCTATCGCTATTAATCTTCCATCAAAAACCTCAATTCCAAATTTATCAACTGCGAATCTAAAGGTTGAATGAGTTGTAATTAAAATACTATCTTTGCTTTCTAAAAATGAATTAACAGAATTCACTTTTCCCCCATCGCTACCTGGAGAATCACATAGATTCCATTTAGGAATTACTTCCCAATCAGTGAAAAAACCGGTTTTAGATAAAGGAACATTATAAAAACTTGCACCAATAGATCTTTCGGGAACTACTATTATTGCTTGTTTAATGCCTTGATTGTGTATCTTGTCTAAAGCAATAAACATGAGTGCTCTACTCTTACCTGAGGCTGGGGGTGATTTGATAAGAAGATATTGTTCACCCCTTTTTTCAAAAGCTCTTTCTTGCATAGGGCGCATTCCAAATTTATTAACATTATTCGAGACGCCGGTCGAGGCATAAGTTACTGAAATAGAAGGAATATTTTTAATATTTTGAGGCATTCTTAAATCTCCTTAATCTTCTTAGAGTATAAATCAAACAATTTCTCTATTCTTTCGGAGTTATTTCTAAAACACCTACCAATAAAGATTCGTTCTAATATTTCATCATTCTTTTGATGAGCATTTTTTAAATTTGTAGGCATTTGTTCGCTACCATATAAATCAGCTATGGACTTGGGAAAATGAGTTTCTCTCGCAATTAATATATCCTCTGCAGATGATGTTAAATCACGTTTATTTTTTTCAGTAAGATAAGGAATTGGAAATGTATTCCATCCAAGAGTATTGGAATATCTAAAACCTGTTCCGAGCCTCCCACATACTGTACTTATCCACACCATATGTATCTTTGAGGCAATAATTGCGAGTGTCCAAAGTGGTGGATCATCAATAACAAATGCTAGATTTGATACGATACATTCGGCTGATAGATATCCTACTGGAAGATAATCTCTATTTTTACTTGAAACACTTGGCACTATAACGACTCTATTAATTGCTTTCTGACGGACTTCTCCAAATCTATAAGGTTTTTTTGCTAAGTCTTTTGATGTTCTTCTATCTGATTTTAGTCTTTTCTCTTCAACCAACTTAAATCTGGTATTTAACCATTGATTTTTTTTGGCTTCTTTATATTCATAATCACTTATCCATATACATCTTCTTTCTTTCCCATTAATAAATTCTTCAGATCCAAAATATCTTTTAATATATTTTTTATCTACATCAAATTCATCAATTGCTTTAAGTGAGTCTGTGACGTTTAGGAGAAGATTTTGGCCGTCATTTGGCATGTTTCCAAAACTTATTAAAGGTAATTGATCGAAAGGTTTTGATCGAGAATCAACGATAACATTTGGACCACTAATTAAATAAGCATTTATATTCTCACATTTTTTTATTTTTGTTATATTATCTTCATCTTGAAAATAAAGACTACATTTTTTTCTACTATTTTTTGATAATCCAATAATTACGACATATACTGCAGCTTTATGAGTAGCCAAATTTGACCATTTAAAACTTTGATGTGCAAAAAATATTTTGGAATTATTATTTTCTATAAGTTTCCATAGGATTCCAACTTGTCTCCCTTGACAAATTGAGTTAGTTGAAACAAATGCTGCGGAAGAATTATTATTATTTTTTAGAAAATTTGAAGCTAATAAAAACCAACCACTTACATAATCTAAAGATTTAAATTTCTTAGTTGAAGACCCAAAAACTATTTTAAGATCTTCTTTTTGCTCGGAAGTTTGGTATTGACTTCCTAAGTAAGGAGGATTACCACAAATAAAAACCTCGCCCCCTTCATTAACGAATTCAATCTCTGATTGATTTGTAGAACTTGTGAGTAATTCATAAGAATTAAAATTTGAAGATTTCCCTGATGGGGGACATAATTTATCCCAATTAAGCCTTAAAGCATTTCCACAAGTAATCCAATTTTTTGACTCAAGAGGTAGGAACTCATCCAGAGCCTCTTTTTGACCTAGATAATTAACATTGCATTGATATTCGGCAATAATGAGGGCTAACCTAGCAATCTCTGAAGAAAAATTTCTAGCTTCTATTCCTCTGAAATTTGTAAGTGGAATTTCAGATTTTCTCCCAATCTCATTTCGAAAATTATTTATATCATTTTCTATTTTTCTCATTTCTTTATATGCAATTACCAAAAAATTTCCTGATCCACAGGCAGGGTCAAATACTCTTATTTTTGAAATTCTTTTTCTGAGATTTAAAAGTTTCTTTTGATTATTTTTAGAAGATTCCAGTTGTCCTTTTAATTCATCTAAAAAAAGAGGATTAAGAAGCTTTAATATATTTGGAACGCTAGTATAATGCATTCCTAAAAAACGTCGCTCATCCTCATCTACTACAGCTTGAATCATTGATCCAAATATATCTGGATTAATTTTTTTCCAATCTAAATTCCCTATATTAATTAAGTAGGAACGTGCGATTTTACTAAATTTGGGTGTTTTTACATTGTCAGTAAAAAGTCCCCCATTAACATAAGGAAACCTCTTTGCCCAAGATGGTAAATTTAATTCTTCTCTTTTGTCAAAAGGTATATTCATTACTTGGAAAATTCTTTCAATTATGACGTGAGTATTAGAAGAATCTTTTGTTGTCATTTCTTCGATTGTTTTTGTGAAAGATATTTTATAACCAAAAATATCTGTATCTTCTGCAAAAAAACAGAAGATTAATCTTGTCATAAGATGGTTCATTTCCTGTTTTTTTTCTTGATCTCCCCACTCAGGGTTTGTATTTAGAAGTTCAATATATAATTTAAATAGTCTGCTGGTAGCTCTAATATCAAAAGAGTTTTCTCTTAAATTTTTTGTAGTCTCTATTCCTGCTAAAGGAAGAAAAAATCCAAAATGATTAGTAATATCTTTAAAACTACAGCTTAAAATTTCACCAGAATTTAGATCCTCTGAAATAAAGTCTTCTCCATCTGTGGCCAAAATAAATTTAACCTTTGATTTAATTGTCTCTTTACTTTGTTTAAGAATTTCTAATTTTTCATCTATTTCTCCTTTTATGCATGTAGCGATATGAATATGATTTCTTTGCAAAACTCCACCAATATCTGACCTATTTGATACTCCAGATTTAAGCTTTTTTATTGTTGTCGATTTTCTTCCAAAAGCCTCTAAAAAATCAAAGGGGAAATTAACTGCATCGAAACTTTCACTTGATATTCGCGAAACTTCTGCTTCAATCTCTACTGGATTCATTAATTTTTCAAGAAGGTTACTATATAGTAATAACTTATTATCTGATAATCCAATTGTTTGTTTTATTAATAGATATTTAAAACAAAACGTAGGATTTTAAATAATTAAAAATTTGTTATCTATTTTATTTTTCGGGTAACGAGCGTAATTTGATAAATCTTTCAATTTCTTATTTTATATCGCATATCTTTCGATATGGATTCTCTAAATTTTCAAAATAACTTTCCATTTATTTATTTTCTTCTTAACTTTATTCTCTAATTTATGTTATACAGAATCAAATGTATTATCTAAATCTTTTGTATTAAATCTTGAGTAACTTTTCAAATGTATTTCTAGATCATGACCCATCGCATCAGCTACTTGTTTTGGAGCTCTATATATTCCATTCCTATTGATTCTATTATGAGTTATAGAAGTCTCAGTTATAGCCTTGTTTTAGAGGGTGCTTTGGGAACACTAGGTCGCAGGTTCTAATCCTGTCGCCCCGATCAGTTATTGCTGTAAGTCTAAGCTAATACATAAATTATCCTAAAAAGTAGAGTACCTTAAAAGTGCCCATAATTAAATATCTTCAGCAGAAATCTTCATTAGAATTGGCAAGTGTCTATTTTTTAGATTTCATTTTAAAGGCTTAATACGCAAAGGCTCCTAGTAATAACAAACTAACAACACCATAAGTAAAAGCTATTCCATACATATAAGTCACTTAATCTTTCTTTTTATCTTTCTTTTTATCTTTCTTTTCATTAGTTTCTTCTATATATGGAACAAGTAAGTCTAGTAACCACCTTTTAAATATGTCTATTGGGTTCTTCATTGTTTTATCTAAAAAAGTAAATAATCCCACCAAAAAATGTGCTGCCTAAAAGTAGTAAGACCATAGAAATTGCGATTAATTTTGGTAGGCTTCCAATCATCTAGCCTATTAAAGAAATAAGAAGAGTCATCATCTTTTCTATAAGAAATTTTTTATCCATAAAAAAATAAAGGTTTACCCCGCTAAGTTTAGATCGACTGTCAATCAAATTACTTTGATTTAAGTTTAAGTTCATACACAGCACCATTGCAAACTGCTACAGCAATACTTTCTTTTGATGCTTTATCCCAATCTTTTAGCTCCATCTCATTTTTATCAATCCACTGGAAAGTTTTTTTAAAGCATTGATTCCAATAAAATGCCTTTTTTGAAAGAGGTATTAAAGAGATAAAAATTAGTACTATCGCAGTTGTAGAAGTGAATATACAATATTTTATGAATTTTGGGCCTTTATTAGGGGACATAAAAAAAGATGGTGTTATACCTCTCAGTTTAGATCGACTGTCAACAATTTTATTTTGCCAATTTTTGGAGAAATATCTAAATTTTAATTAAGAGTTCAAATTATGGAAATGATCGAATATGTATGGTCGGTGAACATCATGGTATTGCTTTTACTAGGTGGAGTTGGGTATGGCTTGTATTGGATTTTTACAATGGATTCCCCAGAATTTGAATCTAAAAATATTGATTTAAAGGATATTGGTCGTAATCATTAAGATAAAAAGTTTACAACTTCATATGAGAGGCTCCTAATTAATTATCGCAGTTACATTATCAACTTTCCACTCTAAACATTTCTTCTTTTTACATTTCCACTTTTTTTATTTTTAATAAAAAAGGAAACATAAGTTACCTAATTTAAAAAACTGAGAAACCTTCCTTGATCTTGCTTCCCTAAAAGGGATTTTTTAATATCTTCGCAGAGCAAAAGAGGAAAGTCGCCTCAATAGATTTATGGCAAATTTAATTTTTGAGATTAATAAGCCTTTCATTTAATATTTAGTTAGATATTTCAATAATGGGAGATATTTTAATACATTATTTTTATCTTAGCCTGAGTAAGTACATTCAGAGGTTATTGGTATTTTCATTCCAAAATCTTTTAGACCGCTCGCAGAGATTGTGACGCCGGAAACACTCTATATTATTATTATTTTTTTTTGCTAAATTTACATTTTTCTTAGAAGTTTTGCCTATTTTTTAGAAGTTAATTTGAACCCTTTTAAAGTGTTCCTAATTTAATTGAGATTGTAGAATTTCAAGCATTCATTATTTAAAAAATACTACTTATATATATTGAGTAATTTGATATAAATTAAAAGCAATATTATTGCTACTCCAGCCCAAAGAAGTGTATTTGGTTGATTATTCCAAAGCTCCTTAAAAAATTCCATATTTATCTACAGGATTGGATATGCTATCCACCCAAATAAACCATAATTGATAATTACAGCCATGAATCCTATCATTGCAAGCCTGCCATTTGTTCTTTCCGCAATAAACCAATAGCTATCTGGCCATTCAAAATCCCCCCCCATATTAGATATTTGATCTTTGAAAACTGGTGTCTCTTTAGGCGTATTATTTTGATTAAGAATATAATCACTATCTGGGTAAAAGCTTTCGCTTGAAAAACCATCTTTAAATTTACTCATAAATATTAGAAATTTGTATTTTTACATATATTAGAAAGTAAAAAGGCTAAATAGGTTAATCTCTACAATAAGCAATTAAAATAATAATCAAATTCAGAAAACTCATTTCTTGAATCTAAATTTTGTTCAAGTTTGGAAGTAGTTAATATTCCCATTAGAAAAATGGATATGTTGGATAATTTTTTTGTAGTTGCCATCATTTAGCAAAAAAATAATTATTGTGTAAAGAATGTGAATTTTCTAATTAAATATCAAATAAGACTAGAAATACTTCAGAGTTTGGTTTTCCGGAAGGCACTTTATTTTCTTAAAATGTTTTTTTCAATAAATAGCAAA
Organism: uncultured Prochlorococcus sp.; assembly: GCA_902624785.1. Taxonomy (GTDB): domain Bacteria; phylum Cyanobacteriota; class Cyanobacteriia; order PCC-6307; family Cyanobiaceae; genus Prochlorococcus_A. The sequence continues at coordinate 1,848 of CACNYU010000021.1, read as the reverse complement.
TTTAGTTGAAAAAGTTACCAAGTTTGAATAAGTGGAGCTTATTCTGGAGTATCCAGGAGAAGTGCAAAAAATGTCAACACAGTCATTAAAAATAAGTAGCCATGAAATTAAATCATAAAATTAAATATACAACGAAAAAATTTTTAAGTCGTATCTGATTTTACTAAAGTCAATAAAGAGGAAAAATGGCTGATTGTTATAAATCAAACTACTCGAAATCGTTTAATAGGAAACTATTCGTTGCTTCGAAATATCTCGCTCTGATTTATTACTAGCAGTAAGTCTCAGCTAATAATATTTTTCTAAAAACCCTTCCCCTTAATATTCCCTCAAATAAATATTAAGTTATTTAAGATGCCCATTCGCATGGCTTAGAGTATTTTTTGTAAATTTCAGCATGACCCTCTTTGACTAACAATTGTTGAAGGTTCTCTCCATTAAAACTCAATTCACCAACTGTTCTTCCATACTTATCTTCAGTTACTCTACGAATCGATACTTTCTTACCTTTAATCATTCGATTTAAAAATTTTTTGGCAGCTATTGCTTTTATAGGTTTTGCTCTTTTCCCTTTTATTTCAGGAGTATTAATACAAGCAAGTCTTATTTTTTCTCCTTCACTGGAAGTACAGGTATCTCCGTCATAACAATCTTTGATTGTTATTTCTCCAATCGCAGGTTTGTTTGACTGTCTACCAAGAGCCTCGCAGGCTTCCCCATCATTATCTCTATCAAGATATGAGTGTCCGGCTTGAAGGAATTTTTGAGCTTTTGACCAATCACCAATATCCCCACATCTTTGCTTCTCTCTTTCTGATAAGGGGATTTTCTTGCATTCTGGAAATTCAGTAGCTTCTGACCCTTCATAAATACATGATATTTCACCATTAGTGAAGTTATAATAGAAGGATGGTTGTGTTTTTAAATCTTCAGGAATTATTGATACAAGCGAAAAATTTTCATTGCCAGTACATTTATTACTTCCTTCATTATCAAATTCATAACCAATTAAATTTGACGGAGTGAATATTAAATTTCTTCCAAGAAAATTATTACTTTCACATTCGATTTTTATCCTCAAGATTGAATTTGCGGCTATTACTTTCTCTGCTTTCTGAATAATCTCGAAAAATATAGGTAAAGCGACAATTCCAAGGATAGAAATTATACCAATAACTGTAATTAACTCAATCAAACTAAATCCTTCGTTTAATTTAATTAAATTTTTAAATGAATACAATTTAAAAAATTATAGCAATTTAAATTTAGTCCAAAATAATTTTTAAAACTTATTTATTTTTGAATTTCCTCAAAATTCCCTCAAATTAATAATTCTTAAATCTTTATATCTTTTTAAAATAAACTTAAACCTCTTCATTGCAATAAGTCTCAATTAATGGTTCATTTTCTCGAGTGCTTAGAGACACTACGAAGAGGTATTTTCTCTAGATAACAAGTTAAGCGCACTCTGAAGAGGGATTAATCGATTGAATAAATAATATAGTTATATTTATTTTGTTTCTGGGTATTTCTTAGAATTCATCTTTAAAGTTATATATGCAAAAACACCAATTAATAACAAATAATAAACCTACTAAACTATAAGTAATTGCTATGCCATACATATATGTCACTTACCCAATTAAAGAAATAATTAAGGTCATTATCTTTTCATTAATAAATCTTTTATCCATTAAAAAAGAATCTTACCCCTCCAATTTAGATTGGCTGTCAACAAATTTAATTATTCAGTGAGGCCTTATTTTCTGAGGTTATTTAAATAAAATAAAAAAAGCTTGCACTCCAAAGTCTCTTAAAATTAAAAAAATTAAACAGAACCAAAAAAAA
>CACNYU010000020.1 GCA_902624785.1 uncultured Prochlorococcus sp. | reverse complement strand
AAATCGTTCGATCTCCAACCCAGAATGGGATAGTAATTTTATCTTGAAAAATTAAATTATTTATTTTTGATTTAAAACGCAATTTTTCTCTCTGAGGATAAATTTTAAGTTCATTAAATTGAAGTTTAATTTGATTAGTTTCAAGCAAATCATTGGTTAAAAATGCTTGCTTTGTTGACCATTTATTTTGATCAACATTCAATAACTCTGCTGAGAAAATCCAATTTGTTACTTTATTAGGAGTAAAAACAATCCTATCTTTCTTTATTTTATGTATAGTTGATAAAAAATTTTCATAGATATTTTTTGAATAAAAATCAAAATCAGAAATAATAGAGTCAGAGTTAATTAATCCTTTCACATTTTTAAATTTACCTTTCTTTTTTACAAAATCATATTCAACCATATCTGCTTGAAATATTTGATTATTAATCTTTAACTGGATATTCCCCTCAGCCCTAGCTAATTTAGTTTTTTTGTTATACGAGAGGGTATCTGCTTTTAAAATATTATTTTTGAATTTGACAATTACATCACCATTAGCGAATAAAATATTATCTTTTTCTGATTGTATTTTAGATTCAATTAATAATTCATTTACTACCGTATTTATATTATTATCGATATTATTTTTCTGATTATTTGTGACAATTTTACTTTTAATATTTTCTAAATTTGTTAAGTAGTGCTTAATTTTATGAACTTTTATATTTAAAAAGGGACTGTACTCACTAAATCTGCTTTTTAAAGATATTAATGAAGTGTTTTCAAGATTTGATAAATTAGCATTACCTGGGGGAATTACTATATTTGGAAAAGTTAAACAAACAAATATTATTTTTTGAATTTTAAATTTATCCAAAATAAAGTATTCATTAAATTTTAAAAATTTAATCTTGAGGACTTTCTAGATCTTTTCTGTTTGGCGTCCTTGTAGGGTCACTAGCAAGAAATCCAAATAGGAATATACCTACGAAAAAGAAAACAATCGTATAGACAGAGATTTTAAGAGCAAGCATGAAATTAACAGTTCTTCTAATTTATTTTATTAAATTTATATTTAATTGTAGAAAAAATGGTTAAATTGTGAAATTTTGGTAAATTTTGAAATACTTTTAAAATTTAACTGAATTTTTTCTAATCATCATGTTCATCCCAAGGATCAGTCAATTTAGCAGATTTGGGTCCAAAGGCTCTAAAAAAACCAAAAGCTGTAAGCCCAACTAAAATTATAAATAGAGTTATACCTATCGAAACAGCTGGATCAGGAGTAGATGATAAAGATTGCATCAATTTTGATAAGTTTGTAAACAAATTATGTTAAACATCTAATACAATAACGAAATAATATTGAATTTAGGAAATTTTCACTATGGGACAAAAAACTGCATTAGGAAGTTTATTAAAAGCGATTGGTAATTCTGGACAGGGTAAAGTTGTGCCTGGCTGGGGAGCAGTACCTGTAATGACAATAATAGGTGTCTTCCTATTAATCTTCTTGGTTATTCTTCTTCAGATTTATAATCAATCATTACTATTACAGGGATTTTCTGTAGATTGGAATGGAAATTAAATTTAAATAAATAATTTATAATACTAAATACTTATTTAATAGATTAAGCTCATTTATGCCTATTAATCTTCAACTGGATTAAGAATTTATGAGTAAATACCAAGAAAAATTCATAATTGGATTAGGTAATCCTGGTAAAAAGTATGATAATAGTAGGCATAATATTGGTTTTCTCTTTATTCAAGAATTTGCAAATAATCATAATTCTAACTTTGTATTAAAAAATAGGATTAAGTGTAATTATGCTGAATTTAAATTGGACAAAGTGGTTTATAGAATGTTTATGCCTACTACTTTTATGAATGATAGTGGAGAAGCAATTAGAGCTATAATTGATTGGTTTAAAGTAGACAAAGATAAACTGATAATAGTTGTCGATGATATTGATATCCCTTTAGGCAAGATTAGAGTGAGAAAGAAAGGTAGTTCTGGAGGTCATAATGGTTTAAAAAGTATAATTAATCATTTAAATTCTCAAGAATTCTTAAGAATCAGAGTAGGGATAGGATCTCCTCCAATGATTAATAGTGAAAAAAAATTCAATACGATATCCCATGTACTAGGAAATTTTTCGAAACCAGAAAAATTAATTTTAAATAAAATTTTTTGTCAAATGATTGAGTCATTGCAAAAATTAAATGAACATAATGAAAATTCTATTATTTGTGAGTTAAATTCTTTTAAAATTAATGAAATTTAAACCAGAAACTACAGTTTATGTGAGTATAAAAGAATATAATTTCTACACAAGAGAATTGAAAGGTTTTGTAGAGGCTAGTGAGTTTCAATGGAATTTTACTTGGTCTTTTACTCAAGGCAAATTAGTTGTCAAGCCGCCTTTAGGAAGAGCTTTAATAGAGGATTCCTTATTAAGATTTTTAATAAAAAAAGACTATGAATTAGAGTCTGGAAGCAACTATAAATTCACCGTTTCAGCCAAGTTTTAGGTAAGTGTTCACCATTTAAAATAAATTTACAATTCAGGTAGTCTTCCAATATAACTAATGCAGAGATTGCATCTAAATTTATATTGTTTAAAAAAATATCACTGGGTAACAACCTTTTAATTCCTTTAATTGGGAAACTTTCAAAGTATCTTTGCCTAGATCTATATGTTGTGTTTTTTTCTTCAACGATAGTTAAATTATTTTCTAAAAAACTTAAAGATTTGATATGTTGATTACTTGTTGTACCATTACCAATTAAGACTTTTATATTTTTATCTTTTCCTATAAAAGTTTTTATGTTTTGAACCAAATATTTACTTTCAATAACTATTGCTTTCAAAACTATCTTACTTTTAAAGTCAGCAAAAATTAGACCACATTTATATTTTCCAGGATCAATAGATATGTATTTTGTCATGAAAGAAGTTTAGAAACTTTCAACTCTACAATTATTGGCTGAACAGTTTTACTCTCTCTTAAAGAAACAACTTCAAATTCAAAATCAAAACCTTTATTGTTTTCTATAAAAACTTGTAATTTTTTCACTGAATCACTTTTTAGCTTTATTTCATTAATAAGAGAACCTCGTCTTTTAGCTTCTGCCAGAGATGAAGCAAGTAGTAGATTGATTGTATTCCTAACATCTTTAATATTATTTTCTCTGTTGAAAAAAGAAATTTTAGAAATAATTTCATCTTTTAAAACAATTATCTTATTTTCTAATAACTCAGGGAAAGCATAAACATAATTTTCTCCCTCTAAAACATTACGTACTGATTTAATATTGATTACCCAATCACCTCCATTGCTGATCGTTTTCTTTAACTCATCTATATGATTTTTTCTAAGTAATAATATGTTTCTAGGCTCTTTTACTTTTGGGATAACTTGTTCTTGAGTAAACCTATTTGCATTTTTTATAATATTTTGTATTTGTAAATCAACTTTCATTCTTTTATCCGTCTCTATTTCAGCAATAAATATAGATTGACCACTACTTATTACAACTTTTCCGCTTCTTAAAGCAATAATATTTCTTTCCAGTTTAGTCAGCTCTCTTTCTTTTTTAATTATCTTATCTTCCAAGGTTTCCCTTTCTGATTTCAATGAAAGCAAAAGTTGCCGACTCTCTTGTAGTTTTTTTTGCAAATCACCTAATTTAAAAAGACCAATTCTAAGCTGACTATTGACTAATAATATTAAAGATATTGACGAGGCACTTATAAGGCTTCCAGTAAAAATAGTAATTAATGTAGCAGTTTTTCTAGGTCTTAATCTAAATATACTAAATCTAGCTTTACCAATTTTAGTACCTAGTAAATCGCCAAAGGAAGATATTAAACCTCCAAGTAAAAGTAAGAAAATAATTAAAAGCCAACCAGACACAAATTTTTATTCATCCTCTTTTTATACTATGTAATATAGCTATTAATAAATCAATTAAATCTTTTAGCAAGAGCAATTGGATCAAATACTGTGATTTTTTTTCTATCTATGTTGAGTAATCCAGAATCTTTTAGATCTCCTAATAGTCTTGTAATTGTAACTCTTGTAGAACCAATCGCTTCTGCTATTGCTTGATGTGAGAGCTTCAAATCAATAGTAATTCCCTTTTCTCCCGCGACTCCAAAGTCTCTACATAAAACCATTAAAAAACTTACCAATCTCGATGACATGTCCCTATGAGTAAGAGTTTCAATCATTGATTCTGTCTGTAAAATCCTACTTGATAATCCCTGTAAAAGTAATAATCCTACAGATGCATCAGCTTCAATTGCTCTCAAAACAGAATTAGCAGGAGCAGTTATCATTTCAACTCTTGTAAAAGCGATAGAGTGATAAAAGCGATCAGATCTATGACCAGTGAGAAGAGAAAGGACTCCAAACACACTATTTTCTCTCAGTAAAGCAACAGTAATTTCATCTCCTGTCTCATAGACTCTTGATAGTCGAACTGCTCCCCTCCTAACAATATAAACCTTTTCTGCTGGATCCCCAGGGAAAAATATTGTTTTAGACCTTTCAACCATCTCAGTATTGGCACCATCAAGTCCCTTAAAAACTTCCATTAAAGTTTTATTAATAGGAAACCGATCTCCAACTGAATTCATTGTATTTTTGCCACTTGATTGTGAAGTAAGGCGACTAAACCCACTATTAGTTGGAATCATAGTTTTTCTGAATATAAAAAAGTTATAGAGATGCGCAAAAAAATCTTGTATCAATAGTAACCATTTTAGGTTTTCATTCAAAGTTTTACTCTTTTAAGTAAAATTACACTATATGCAGTGCCAAGAAATTCAAATTATACTTTATTTAGTTAAAGCTAGAAAATAATGGTTGTTAGTGGTTCAACAAACTTATCGAGTAATAAGAATGATTTTATAAACTTCACTGTTCAAGAAAACTCTGAAAGTAAAGTCAAAAGGATAAAACAAAATGGTCAAATTCAAATTTATCAATCATCTTATAGGGGAAGCTACTCTACTATAATTCGTGATTGTATAAGGAATGCAGCACTAGGCAGAAGAGTATTGTTAGTGCAATTAATGAAAGGTGGAGTTAAGCAAGGAATTTTAAACCCAGTAAGCTTATGTGACAATCTTGTTTGGATAAGATCATCAAATTCTTATGATCAATATGATTCTCACATCATATCCAATGACGATAATATAAAAAATTTAATTAATAGCTCTATCATTGAATTATGGGAATTTTGCAAAAAACAATTATTATCAGGAGAACAAGATCAAATAATTTTAGATGAGATTTTCCGCGCTGTGGAATTGGGCATGATTCAAGAAGATGAATTGATTTCAACACTTGAAGACAGATTTATTTCTGGGGATGTAATCCTTACAGGAACAAAAATTCCAAAGAAATTCTTGTTAATGGCTGATCAAGTTACTGAACTTCGCTCCTAAAAGTTATGCTAAAAAATGACATTTGGATTACGGAACAAGCTTCCAAAGGAATGATTAAACCTTTTCAATCAAAATTAATTAGACATCTAGACCCTAAACAAAAAAAGAAAGCCGTTTTAAGTTATGGATGCTCCTCTTATGGATATGATTTAAGATTATCATCTAACGAATTTCTAATTTTTAGACATGTTCCCGGCACCGTAATGAACCCCAAAAATTTCAATCCTAAAAATTTAGAAAAAACGCCTCTATACAATGACACAGATGGAGAATACTTCATCCTACCAGCTCACTCATATGGATTGGGAGTCGCTTTAGAAAGGATGAGAGTCCCTGAAAATATTACAGTTATCTGTCTTGGTAAAAGTACTTATGCGCGCTTAGGAATTATTGTTAATACAACTCCAGCAGAGGCTGGCTGGGAAGGTCATCTCACTCTTGAATTTAGTAATAGCTCAGGTGCTGATTGTAGGGTTTATGCGAATGAAGGGATTTGTCAAATACTTTTTTTTGAAGGGGATCCATGCGAAACTACTTATAACGATAGAAAAGGTAAATATCAAAATCAACCTGAAAAGGTTACTTTAGCAAAAATTTAATATGCAGAGTGTTCAACTACTATCATTAACACCTGAGGCTGAGAAAACTATGGCATATATCGCCAGAGTGAGTAATCCTAAGAACCAATATAATCAAGACTTTTCAAGATTGCTAAATTACTGTATAAAACATGAACATTGGAGTGTATTTGAACAGTCTTTTATGACCCTACAAATAGAAACGAACAGAGGCATCGCAGCTCAAATACTAAGACATAGATCATTTACATTTCAAGAATTTTCTCAAAGATATGCTGATAGCTCACAATTAGGCGATATTCCAATACCAGAACTTAGGAGACAAGATTTGAAAAATAGACAGAATTCAATTCCAGATTTGCCTGAAGAAGTTAAAAATAAATTTATAAATAAAATTCAAGAAAGTTTTAAAAAAACCTCTAATTTATATGAAGAGATGTTGGATGCAGGTATAGCGAAGGAATGTGCAAGATTTATTTTGCCACTAGCTACTCCCACAAGAATTTATATGACAGGATCATGCCGCTCATGGATCCACTACATAAAATTAAGATCAGCCAATGGAACTCAAGAAGAACACATGCAAATAGCTTTGAAGTGCAAAAGAATATTTAAAGAAAATTTCCCAATTGTTTCTAAAGCCTTAGAGTGGTAAGTTAAATTATTTAAAGTTATTCAATTAAATAATTTATTGATTCTTTTAGAATTTTTCCATCCTGAAAGCCTGTAAAAGTTGTTTTTATATTTAAATTAGAATCAATAAAATTAATCTGGGGTATTCCATTCACTTTGAATTCTTTAATAAATTTATCCCATTTTGGGTTATCAACATTCAAGAAAACAAAATTTATTTCATTATCAAAATCTTTTTTCAATTCTGTAACTTCTGGCGCCATTTTCTTACATATTTCACACCATTCAGCATAAAATTCTAGATAAGTTGGCTTGCCATTTGAAAATGCTATTTCTGGATCCATAGATAAATTACCAAAATTTCTTAATTGTAAAGTAGATTGAAAAATATTACTTTTGAAAAAAAATATAGAGACTATTAAAAAAAACACAACTAAAGTTAATGTAATTTTTTGAGATTTATTTGACGAGTAATTATTTTGGGATTCCATAATTTTAAGATTTAAGTATTTAATATCTAATTAAATTAGAAATTGATAAAAGGATACTATACTGATAATATTAGTTGGATTAACTTAAATAAGATTTTAACTATAAAATTAATTAAATATGCAATCAATCTTTGGTACTGATGGGATTAGAGGTATATTTAATAAAGAAATTACGTACGATCTTGCTCAAAAGATAGGCTATGCTTTCGGATCGATTAACAAAGATACACAAAAAGTTTTAATTGGTAGAGATACAAGAGTTAGTGGAGAATTATTATTTGAAGCTTTATCTAAAGGATTAAATCAGTCGGGTAAGGAAGTAATTGATATAGGTATTTGCCCAACCCCAGCGATACCATTTCTAATTAAGCAATTTAAAATTTATACAGGAATTATGATATCAGCTAGTCATAATCCACCTGAATATAATGGAATAAAAATTTTTGATCATTTTGGTCACAAATTAAATAAAAAAAAAGAACTAGAAATTGAAATTTATTTAAATACAATCAATGTAAATTTGATATTAAGAAAACAAAAAAATATTGTGCAAAAATTTGATCTTTTAGAAATATACAAACAAAGCCTAATTGAATCTGTAGGAAATAATAACTTTAATGGAATGAAAATAATATTAGATACTTGTAATGGATCTGCCTCTGTCTTTGCAGAAAATGTTTTTAAACAATTAGGTGCAAGTGTTTATGTCATCAATAGTAATACAGATGGATCAAAAATAAATGTCAAATGTGGATCAACTTGTCTTGATCCTTTAAAAAAAGCTATAAATGAATTAAATGCTGAAATAGGGTTTAGTTTTGATGGGGATGCAGATAGAGTTATAGGAATAGATTCAGAAGAAAATATTCTTGATGGAGATCATATCTTATTTCTATGGGGCAGAGAACTCATGAGAGAAAAAATATTATCAAGAAATTTATTAATTTCTACTGTAATGTCAAATTTAGGGTTTGAAAAAGCATGGAATGAGCTTGGTGGTATTTTAGTTAGAACACCTGTTGGAGATAAATTTGTACATGAAGAAATTAATAAACAAAAGGCTGATTTAGGGGGTGAACAATCTGGACATATTCTTTCAAAAATAAATAATTACTCAGGAGATGGAGTTCTAACAGCTATTCAAATAACAAATTTATGTAGAAAGAAAAATATTACTTTAAAAGATTTATTAAAAACTAGCTTTATAGGTTTTCCACAAAAATTGACAAATATAGAATTAAAATCAAATGATAAAAATTCCAAAGATTTAATAGAAGACAATATAAATGAATGGATAAAAGAAAAATCAGAATATATATCAGAGACGTGCAGAATTTTTGCCAGAAATAGTGGAACAGAACCTATTTTGAGAATTTTAGTAGAAGCCGAAAATAAAAATCTTGTTGATGACATTTCAATTCAAATGAGAAATATTGCCAAAAAAATAATTAATAACTAATACTATATTTTTTTATATATTTTCTCAAAAACTTTAAGTTTTTTTCCAATAACATACTTTTCTCGATTAGTTTTTAAATTCATAGGATTATAAGTATTAGATACTTCACAATCTTGATAGATATAATTAATGAAACTTTTGGAATTGCTTATAGTCATATCCATATATTCAAACAGTTCCTCTACATCACTTTTGATTGAAAGATATCCTCCCTTTGACATGATTTGAGAAATTTTACAAATTAATTGAGGTTGTATTATTCGTCTCTTATGATGTTTTTTCTTAAACCAAGGATCTGGGAAATTAAAAGAAACGCTCGCTACTATTTCTTCTGGGAATTTCCATTGAAAATCTTCAATCAAATATTCAGCATTTCCGAATGCAAAGAATAAATTATCTATTGATTCATCTTTCAATCTTAATTTTGATTTATTAACTAATTTTTCTCTAATTTCAAAACCTATATAATTCCAATTCTTATTATTAGAGGCTAAATTGATTAAAAAGCTTCCTGAGCCGCAGCCAATATCTAAGTGTAGAGGCTTAGAGTAGTCATAAAAAATATCCTTTAAAGGCGGAACGGGCTCAATATTATTAAAAACCTTACTTAATGGATTAACATGTTGTCGCATTATAATTTCCTCATAATTTATAAATTAAAAAAGAAGTAACTCTTAAATGAAGATTTAATTTTGTATCTATACCCAACTATAAAAACAAAGGATACAGATATTGATGATTGAGGTTTAATATTTAAGTATGTTAATAAGAAAAAATTTTGATCTCTATTAATGAATTTTCTGTTTGGATAACATTTCAACTATCTTCAATTTTTATTGTAGGAGTTCCTTTCTCTATATTTATTTGGTCAATCAAGAAAAAAAACAAATCTGTTGAAAAGTTATTAAAAATATATTGGAAAATCTCAATATTATTTTTTATTAGCCTTATTCTGTTCATCGGAGGTGTAGATTTCTCACTTTTAATATTAATAATTTCTAATTCTTTAATGACTATATGTGTTTGGTTCTGGACTGATATAAATAGAGAATTGAAGAGCTATAAATTAAATAATGCACTTATTACTACAACAAAAGCTTGGCGATGGTCACTTACTTTCATATCCATAAGTTTTTTAGTACTTAGTTTTCAAGATTTCTCCTGCTTTAATTCATTTATTAGTTCTGAATGTTTTAAGTGGTCTGAACCATCAAAAAATTTATCTCAAATAATAAATCAATTATTTAATTTTTTATTTGGCGCAAATTTTACAGAGCCAATCGCAAAATTCATAGGATTATTTGCATTACTAATTTATATCTTAGGACTATTTCAATGGTTCATCATTAAACTACCAAGATCTGGAAGAAATTCAGGCTTTTCAAATTATAATGAATATTAGTTGAATTAAAAATCAGACATTTTAGGCTTAAATATTATTCAAAGGATATTAAAATCAAAGTATATTTCTTAATAATGAGACAAGAGTACATAAAATTTATAGCGAACAAAGTATTTTATCTCTCAACAAGGCATTTTATTGATAGATACCAAAATTGAAAATGATGTAATTAATATAAAGAATCATACCCTAAAAATTTTGTTACTAAATAAATTACTTATTCACGAAATATCTAAAAATATCTAAAGACTTTTATCATTCTTAACTATTTGATAATTTTTATTTTATTATTTCCGAACATCTTTTGCATAAATTTGTATTATTCCTTCCTTTCAACGTAAATTCTTGAAAATGCCAACATCTATCACACTTAGTCCCTCTTGCTTTTTGTATTTGAATAGTACCAAATTGATTATTTACAGTTAGTAAACTTTCTTTAAGTGGATTCTCAATGATCAAGAAATTAGAAACAATAAGCCAGTCACTATAACAATCTACTTCTGGATTGCCATAACTCTTGAGCCAAGTAAGAGCTTCTTTTAATTCATTATCTTTAGGCAAAAACATTATTTCTGTTTCAAGAGCTGCTCCAACCTGTTGTTGATTTCTACATCCCTCAATTACTTTATTAATTTCAACTCTTAATTTTCTTAAACTAATCATTTTTGATTGAATGTCAAGGTTTTTCCACTCAGAAGTTATTGAAGGCCAGCCTCTTTGAAAAACTGATTTTTCTTTGACTGTATAAGGCAGATTCTGCCAAATATCCTCTGACATATGACATAAAACCGGAGAAATAAGAACTGCTAAATTTTCAATTATTTTTGAGAGTACAAATTGACAAGATCTTCTTCTAAATTGATTTGGGGAGCTAACATATAACCTATCTTTTGCTATGTCTAAATAAAAATTTGATAAATCTACTACACAAAAGCTTTGCAAAATTTGAAAAAACTTTGAAAATTCATAATTTTCATATGCAGATGTAATTTGCTCTATAACTTCATCTAATCGGTGTAACATCCATTGATCTAAAATAGGTAATTCTTGAATACTGATATTTTGAAGAGAAGGATCATAATCATGCAAGTTGCCCAATAAATACCTAGCCGTATTTCTTACTTTTCTATAAACATCAGATAATTGTTTTAATATATTTGATCCAATAGGAACATCAACTGAATAATCAACGGAACTTACCCATAGTCTCAAAACATCTGCTCCATATGCAGGATTATTTTTTTGATTAGCTCCACCATTAATAACAATATTTGGATCCACAACATTTCCTAATGATTTACTCATTTTTCGACCATTCTCATCTAATGCAAATCCATGAGTAAGTACTGTTTTATAAGGCGCTTTATTATTAACTGCCACTGAAGTCAATAATGAAGATTGGAACCAACCTCTATGCTGGTCAGAGCCTTCTAAATATAAATCTGCAGGATATTGCATGCCCTCTCTTTGGCTACATACTGCAGCCCAACTAGAACCGGAATCAAACCACACATCCATCGTATCTAAACCTTTTTTCAAGTTTTTCGCATCATTTAAATATTTAGGAGGCAATAATTCTTGTTCATTCCAACTCCACCATATATCGGCGCCATGTTCTTTAAAAAGATTTTGAATATGATTTAGTATCTCCTGATTAAGAAGAATCTCATCGCTATTCTTTTTATAAAAAACTGGTATTGGGACCCCCCATGATCTTTGCCTTGAGATACACCAATCACCTCTGCCAATAACCATAGATTTAATTCTCTTTTTTCCACTCTTAGGCATCCAATCTACCCTTTCAATAGATTCAAGAGCTGAAGATCTAAAACCATCTACAGAAGCAAACCATTGCTCTGTAGCTCTAAAGATTGTAGGTTTTTTAGTTCTCCAATCATAGGGATATCTATGCTTATAAACTTCGATTAGCATAAGGGCATTTTCACTCTCAAGAAATTGAATAATTTGATCATTTGCATCCTTTAAAACATTGAGATCTTTAAACATTCCTGCATCATCAGTTAAATTTCCTTTTTCATCAACAATGCATGTTATTGGGAGTTTATATTTTAATCCTGTATTAAAATCGTCTATACCATGGCCTGGAGCGGTATGAACAATTCCAGTTCCAGATTCTGTGGTTATATAGTCACCTCCCAATATTATTGGGCAAGATTTATCCTTAGTTGGATGCTTATATTCAATACCTTCTAGTTCAGACCCACTTATATCAAATAATAATTTAAATTCTTTATTTAATTTTTCTTGAACTATTTCTAGTAAATCTTTTGCGAGAATAAAGATATCATTATTATTATCAGAAACGACAGCATAATTTATTTTAGGATTAACTGCAACAGCTTCGTTAGCAGGTAACGTCCAAGGTGTAGTAGTCCAAATTAAAATAAAATAATTTCCAATATTTTCTAAAAGGTATTTATTAAAATTATTTTTTTCAAGCTTTGATTCAATATCTTTCTTAGAAGATGTAATTTTGAAAGATACGTAAACACTTTTTGAAAAATGATCATCTGGATATTCCAACTCAGCTTCCGCTAAAGCGGTTCTTGAGCTAGGACTCCAATGGACAGGCTTTAAACCTCTAAATATATATCCTTTAAGAAACATTTTACCAAATACTTCTATTTGAGCTGATTCATAATTTTTCTTCAAAGTAAGGTATGGATTCTCCCAGTCTCCCCAAATAGCCCATCTTTTAAAGCCTTCCATTTGAGAATAAATTTGTTTTTTTGCATATTCTGTAGCCTTTTCACGAAGTCCCAAAATATCTAAATTTCTTCTTTCTTCACTTCTTAATTTTTGAAGTACTTTTAATTCAATTGGTAAGCCATGACAATCCCATCCAGGAACAAAATGGACTCTATATCCATTTAGTATTTTATATTTATTAATAAAATCTTTTAAAACTTTATTCAGAGCATGGCCCATATGGAGTGGTCCATTTGCGTAAGGAGGCCCATCATGTAGTGTAAAGCTTTTCCCTTTATTAGATAATCCTAAATTTGTATCAATTTTATTTTCTGACCAAAATTTCTGAATTTCTGGCTCTCTTTTAACTGAGTTAGCCCGCATAGAGAAATCAGTCTTTAAGAGATTAAGCGAATCCTTATAAGAAAATTTTGATTGCTTATTATTTTTGCTATCAGACATATTCAAAGTGGCGAAAATTATTGTTTATCAATTTTGGTTTTCTCATATGCAATTTTATATTCAAACCAAGGAATAGATGGCCACAAGTGATGAATAAGATGATAATTTTGACCCATTATTAATATATTCATAAATCTACTGGGATACACTCTTGAATTGATCCATTTATTTCTAGAACGAAATGGTCTATGAGGTAAGTAATCAAAAAATATTCCTAGAGTAACACCAACCATTAAAGCCGGTCCGAACCATAAATTATAAATAAGATTCATAAAATCGAACTTTATACCAGCAAGTATTAATGTTATAAAAATAGACCTCTCAATTCCCCATTGAAGCAATTCATATTTTCTCCATAATTTTCTTTGAAAGAAGAATATTTCATGATAAAAAAATCTTGGTGCAATTAACCATATCGGACCGAATGTACTGACAATATGATCGGGATCATTTTTAGGATCATTGACATGGATATGATGTTGCAAATGTACCCTAGTAAATACGGGAAAACTAAAACCTAATAAAATTGCTGATCCATGTCCCATTAATTGATTAATCCAAGGAATTGGATGTGCAGCCTTATGACATGCATCATGTATAACCGTACCTTCAATATGTAAAGCAAGAAATGCAGTCGCAACTAATAATGGCAATGGCCAATCACCTCTATACCACTGCCAAATACTAATAAAAGCTAAAGCATAACCCCCAATAAATAAACCTAATGTGGGATTCCAGAAGTTAGGAGGGTCAACATAAGTTTTTATCTCCTTTTGCCAATTAAAAGTTTTAGGAGATAGCTTTTTAACCTTCTTATTTTGGATACTTAAATTTGCGATTGTTAAAGTAAATCTAATGCTAATATAACTAAATTTTTTGTAAATTTGTATGTTTCAGCCTTAAGATTTGAAAAAAAGCATTTATTCTCTAAATTGAAATACGACTTATGATTTTTTTATATTTTTATGTATCAAAATGGATATCTAAATAAAAAAAAGGTTTCAAATGCTCTTTAACTGAATTAAAATTATCTTAAGCGGTCGTGGCGGAATTGGTAGACGCGCGAGTTT
>CACNYU010000019.1 GCA_902624785.1 uncultured Prochlorococcus sp. | reverse complement strand
AATTCTCCAATTAGAAATCATTTTATCTGTAGAAATAATACCTAGAGATCCAAGGATAAATTGTATAACCGGTAATTGAAAAGCTAAAGCAGTACTAGTCATTAATAGTAAAATAAAATCAAAATATTTCTCTATAGACCATAAAGGCTCAACTATCTCAGAGCCAAATCTTATGAAAAAACTTATGGCCGCCGGTACTAGTATCCACCACGAGAATATCAATCCAATTAAAAATAAAAAACCAGAACCAATGAAGGCTGGCAAGAGAAGACTTTTTTCTTTATTTGTTAATCCTGGAGATATAAACAAGATTATTTGATAAAAAATAAAAGGCAATGAAACAATTAATCCACTATATCCAGCAACTTTAATTGCAACAAATAAAAATTCACCTGGGGCAAGTTGTAATAAACGAATATCCTTAGCAGGAATTTCTAGAAATCTAATAAGTGGCTTGATAACTAGTAGGCTTACAAAAATACAAATTAAAACTGAATATATTGAATTTAGAATTCTGCCACGTAATTCCTCTAAATGTTCTCCAAAAGACATTGCTCCCATTTCATTTTTACTTTCTTTTATCTTTTTCTCGACATTATTCATATGATTTTGTAAGCCTGATCTGATTTCGTACAAGTAAACAGATCAAACATTATTTGTTATATTTGGGATTTGTTGGGTCAGGTAATAAAAAAGGCGGACAGTCATTCAAGGTGGATTCCCCATATGTTTCATATTCTCTATAACCACCCATTTTCCCATTCGTTTTCATTAAGGCACTTACAAAAGCAAGTAATAAAAATACTGTAGGGGCACCAATTATTAGTGCTGCTCCAAACAAATATCCTACTAAAAATTCAGGAATACTATGGTTACCTAAAAACTCATGAGTCCCTAAAAGAAATTCAACCATAATCTTCATATTTTTATTAATTATATATCATATTTATTTTTGAGTATTTTTTTTAATATATTCTTTTCCTCTTGTTGGATTTCCCCAAATTATTTCACTATCTCTGAATGAAACACATCCAAGACCTCCGTTTTTAATTTTTTGTAAATCTTTAATTTTTACTAATGTAATTGGAACTTTGATGTTACCCTTCGCCTTACAAAAAAACGCTGCAATGTCAGCTGAGATTTGAATATCTTCTTCTGTTGGGGTTTTAGTCGATGCTTTTAAAATTACATGGCTCCCAGGGGTCTCCTGTGCATGAAACCATAAATCTTGCTTCTTCGAGAATTTAAAGCTTATTAAATCATTTTGCCTCATATTTCTGCCTATTTGTATAACTATTCCTTCAGGGGAATTTATTTCTATGGGATTAGAATCTTTATTAATTACCTTAAGATTTGCACTTTTTATTTTATTTGTATTTATATTGAATTCACTGCACAATTCATCTTTTAATTCATTTAATAAATCTATCTTAATTTTTAAAGTTCCAATATTAATAGTATTAAGATTTTCTAGTAATGCACTAAATTCATCAAGTCTACTGAGTTTTTCTGAATAGATAGAAAGCCTATCGCAAATTAGATTTTTAGATCTTTTTAGTTTTTTTGATTTCTTATATAAATTCTGTGCTTCAAGTACATCTTCCTTATTTATATGAAACTTTAAAAAAATATTATCTGCTTTTTGCTTATACTCCTCATGATTTTCAGAGTTTTTAAGAAGTTTGTTTTGAATATTAAAATTCTTTTGCTCAATATTTGATTGTTTATAAATTAGCAAGTCAATTTTTTTAACTAGTTCTTCAATTTTTTTAAGTTTTAAAAAATTACTATAATAATTACTTAATTCTTTCGATAAATTAACTTTATTATTTGCTCCAATCTCTGGGAACCACACACTATAAAAGTAATTATCAAAAGATGAATAACTAAATTTATTATTTATAAAGCAATTAATCCACTTTTTCCAGATAACAAAAATTTTATTTAAATAATTATCATCAATTAAAAGTATATTTTTATTCATCAAATCATATTTTTTTAATTGTGATAAATACTCTATTTGTTTTATTAAGATAGGGCTTACACCTTGATATGTGTTTAAAAGTGAAACTTTAAGAGGTCCAGAAAATGATGATAAATTTTCTTTCCATTTTTCAAACGTTTCATTTTCATCGGGTTCCTTTTTGAAATTATTAGGGGGTGGAGATGAATAATAATTCCCTGTTGAAATCTTCCTGTAACTTGATTGAGATGATTTAAGTTGTCTCCCTAACGCTATTATTTTTTGATTTTTATCTAAGTAGAAAATATTACTGTGTTTGCCCATTAATTCAAATATTAAAAACTTACTTATTTCATCACCAGGTCTTTTTGCAAATTCTAGTTGAATAACTCTTTCGAATTTATCTTGCTTTATCGAGACTAAGGCCATATATTTAAGACCGCAACTAAGTTGTCTTGCAAGAGTGCTAGCTTTACCTTGCTTCTCAGGCCTATCAATTTTTATTATCCTTGCACAATCCCCTTGCCAGCTAACTTCTATCCAATTAACATTATTTATTCCTCTAAAAGCAATTTGTATTGTGTTCGGCTCAGGTTGTTGTGCAGTCTCAAATTTGGAGGGTAAAATTTCATTTGATAGATTATGCAATATAGCTTTAATGGAAGTAATGTCCATTGTTTGAGGAACACCCTTAAGCATTATTTATCTCTTCCTAGATACTAATTTAACAGCAAAAATAAACATATGAAAAATCCTAAAAAACTAATTGTTATTACTGGACCAAGTGGTGTTGGTAAAGGAACAGTTGTGAAGAATATCCTAAAAAAGGATAAAAATATATGGCTATCTATTTCTGCAACTACTAGGAAACCTAGAAAGGGAGAAAAACATGGTGAAGATTATTATTTTTTAACCATAGAAAAATTTAAAGAAATGATCAATAATGAAATGTTTCTTGAATGGGCGGAATTTGCAGGAAACTATTATGGAACACCAGTAAATATTATTAAAGAAAAAATCAAAAATGGATATAAGGTGATTTTAGAAATTGAGGTTGAAGGAGCATGTCAAGTTAGAGAGAAATTTTCAGATACAATTTCGATATTTTTATTACCTCCTAATAAAAAGGAGTTAGAAAAAAGAATACGAAGTAGGGGAACTGAAAATGAAAAATCTATACTTCAAAGGCTTGAAAGAGCAGATTTTGAAATGAGTTCCTCAAAAGATTTTGATTATGTAGTAAAAAATTATGTAATAGATAAAACAACTGATGAGATTTTAAAAATTATTAGTTAATAATATTACTTTAGTAATTTAGCTCATTGGATGGAAAAGGAGATCAGGGAAAAATCTATTGAATTCAATGATAATTCCAGCTGTAATAGTAAGCCAGATGGCAGCTATTATAGGAGCTGATCTCATGAATTTTGTATTGAAAATTTTAAACATTGTTTTAATCAGATAGTGTTAGTTAACTTAGCGTGGTCCATTTACGGTAATATTTTTATCTTTTTCTCTTAAATCTCCATTCCTTCCTTGTCTATTTGCTAGTAATGGCCATTGAGCACCTTTAACAAGACATCTTCTAGCTAATTTGAGATCGATAATTATTTCCATATCAGCAGGATCTTTAGTTTTCTTAGATTCTATAAGATACTCTCTACCAGACCAACCTATTATTCCAGCAATATATATAAATAAAACACCTGGAATAAGAAGATCTCCTTCATGTCCTCTATTCAAAAGAGCTCCAAATGGTTCCAGTGGTGGTCCAATGATGAGATGAGGCAATCCGTCATCGCCGCATAATGCTTTACCATATCTATTAAAACGAGTTATGTCCTTTTGTGTTTTTGCTGCACTTGCTCGCTCCATGAATTTTGCATTCTCAGAACATTTCTGAAGAGCTGAAGCAGTATATTCTGTACTAGCTCTGTCAGCATTGAGAGTAGCACCTTTTGCAGCAAAAGCTGATGGAGCTATTCCAATAATTAGTAAAACCGAAGTAATAATTGAAAAAAAGAATTTCATAAGTTGCAATCTTTAATTCTCTTAGATAAGAAGAAATTATTATTAAGTTAAGATATTCTAAAACAATATATGACTTTAGTCCTTGCGATTGAAACAAGTTGTGATGAGACATCAGTTTCTGTCGTGTCTAATAAAGATGAAACTTATACAATTCATTCAAATGTGATTGCTTCACAAGTTAAAGATCATTCTAAGTGGGGAGGCGTCGTTCCTGAATTAGCAGCAAGGAAGCATTTAGAATTAATACCCTCTGTTTATGAACAGGCACTTAAAGATGCAAATAGTAAGATTAATCAGATTGATAGTATTGCCTCAACTGTTACACCGGGATTGATTGGATGTTTAAGAATAGGATCTACATTTGCAAGAACATTATGCTTAATACATTCAAAACCATTTTTAGGTGTTCATCATCTCGAGGGACATCTTTCCTCTATACTTTTTTCTCAGGATTATCCTAATCCTCCTTATCTAGTCCTTTTGGTTAGTGGAGGTCATACAGAATTAATTAAGGTTGGGGAAAAGAAAACAATGTTAAGAATTGGAAGAAGTTATGATGATGCTGCGGGGGAGGCCTTTGATAAAGTAGGTAGATTGCTAGGGCTTGGTTATCCCGGAGGTCCTGCAGTGGAGAAAGCTGCAAAGAATGGTGATCCTTCAAAGTATCCGCTGCCAAAGTGTAAAATCTCAGACAAAAAAGGAGGCTTCCTGAAATATGATTTTTCTTTTAGTGGATTAAAAACTGCTGTTTTAAGGCTTGTAGAGAGATTAAAAGATAGTAATGATAATGTACCCGTTAGTGATATAGCTGCCAGTTTTCAAAGAGTTGTAGCTGAAGTACTTGTAGAAAGATCAATCAATTGCGCTATTGATTATAAATTAAATAATCTTGTAGTTGTTGGAGGTGTGGCTGCAAATAATACGTTAAGAAATATGATGATTGAGAAAGCTTATGAAAAATCTATTAAAGTTCATTTAGCACCTTTATCTCTATGCACTGATAATGCCGCGATGATTGGTGCCGCAGCACTTTCAAGGCTTAGTTTAGGGGATTTTCAAAGCCCTTTAAATCTTGGAGTCGCGGCACGGCTTCCAATAGATCAAGCTATGTGTCTTTATGATCAAAATCCACCATTTTAATTTAATCACTAATGAATAAAAATGTTAACAACTTTGAACAAGAAACAAGAAATCTTGTTGATAAAGCAGAATTAAATCTTTGGAAAAGAGGTTTTACACCTCAAGCTGAAATTTGGAATGGAAGGATGGCTACTGTTGGAATCGGCTTCTTATTAATATTTATAACCCTGTTAAATAAATTTTCTTCTTGAAAACATCTATTAAACAATTCTCTGTAAGATTAATAAATATTTTTGCGGAGTAGACTAAAATTATGTTTGTTGATTTAATCGAATAAATTGATATTATTTTTTATCGGAAATTTATATGACGCCTGAGAGGCTTGGATTACTTTGGGGTATAACTGTATTTGCAGGAGCAATAGCTCGTTTAGTATCTTCTCTAACAGGATTTCCTAGTGTTGTAATTTTATTATTATCAGGTTTGCTGATCGGACGTTCAGGTTTGGGATTGGTGGAACCTTTGGATCTTGGGCAAGGATTAGAGACAATTGTTGGACTATTAGTTTGCTTAGTTTTATTCGAAGGAGGCTTAAATCTTAAATTGCCTGAAGGTAACGTAAGGAATACTGTTTTGAGAATATCATTATTAAGATTAATTATTTCTTTAGCTGGAGGAGTTTTAGTCGCTCATGTATTCGCTGGTTTATCTTGGCCTGTAGCCGCAGTTTATAGTTCAATAGTTTTAGCTACTGGACCAACAGTAATATCTCCACTAGTTGAACAAATAAAATTAGCTTCACCTTTGTCTAGTGTATTGAAAGCTGAGGGCTTAGTCTTAGAACCTATAGGAGCTGTATTGGCTTTGTTGATATTAGAACTTTTGTTGGGCGATTTACATGGAATAAAAGAGGTATTTATAGCTTTAATGCAGAGATTAGGTGGAGGAGTTTTAATCGGACTTGTAGCAGGCTGGTTTTTATCTGAAATTCTAAAAAAAATCAAAAGTGATTCTTCATTGGGTATAGAACTTCAAGTCACTGTGGGGATAATATTTTTGGTATATGGGATCTGTGAGTATTTCCTCCCTGAATCAGGTTTGCCAGCTTCTGTTGCAGCAGGATTTATTGTAGGGAAAAGAGAAGTAATTGATAAAGAGAGGTTAGATAATCTTATTAGCGAATTAGCTCAATTAGCAATTACAGTTCTTTTCCCTCTTTTAGCTTCAGATGTCTCTTGGAGTGAATTAAGTCCTCTGGGTTGGGGAGGAGTTATTTGTGTCTTTATTATGATGGTTGTTGTAAGACCAATTTCGGTTTCATTAGCAACTATTGGTCAAGAATTAGATATTAAAGAAAGAATATTTTTAGCTTGGCTAGCACCAAGAGGAATAGTCACAGCGGCGGTGGCTTCATTATTTTCAATAAGATTAGAGCAAGCTGGGGTACTAGGTTCAGGTAGACTACAAGGCTTAGTTTTTTTAACAATTTTAATGACTGTAGGTATACAAGGCCTTACCGCTAAACCACTGGCTAATTTTCTAAATCTTGTAGATTCAGAAAAATTAAATAATGTCTAAACATCTTTTAATCCTCTCCATGTCTTCATCTTTTTCGGACATTAATAACCAACTTTCTATGAGATCTGGACCGCTTAAACATCCGAAAAACGCTATTCTTAATGATTTCATTAAGATACCTTTTTTGATTTCATATTTTAAAGAAATTTCCTCAATTATTTCTTTCGCATCATTCCGATTAATAGGTTGACTTTTTTTACTAAGCAAATCAATTGCATATTTCAACAGAGATTTTACGTTGTTATTTTTTAAAAAATCTAAACCTTTATTATCTACTTCTGGTAGATTAAAAAATGGTTCTGACTGATTGATTACGTCACTAAGAACAATAATTGAGTCTTGAATTAAAAGTGTTAAATTTAATCCCCACTGTTGAGAAGGAATTTCCCATCCTTTCTTTTCCCACAATATTTTAAAGATATTAAGCAAATCATTAGAATTCATATTTTTAATGTATTGCGAATTAATCCAATTAAGTTTTTCCCAATTAAATTTTGCACCCGCTTTATTTACGTCTTTTAAATCAAATATCTTTGAAATCTTTTCTAGAGATTGTATTTCACTCTCTCCTGATTTGGGTGACCATCCGAGTAGGGTCATATAGTTTGTAAGGGCATCAGGGAGATAACCCATGTCTCTAAATTCATCAATAGATGTAACAGAGTCGCGTTTTGATAATTTTTTCCCTTCACTATTTAGAATTAAAGGGGTATGAGAAAATTTGGGGATTTCATACCTTAAAGCTTTATAAATTAAAATTTGTTTTGCAGTATTTGAGATATGATCTTCTCCCCTAATGACATGCGTAATGTTCATAAAATTATCATCAATAACAACTGCTAGGTTGTAAAGAGGTGAACCTATATCATCACCATAAGCCCTTCTTGACAAGACCATATCTCCTCCAAGGTCTTTACCAAGCCATTTGATTTTTCCTCTTATCTGATCATTCCAAGTGATTTGAGCATTATCTTCAATCCTGAACCTAATGACTGATGACTTACCTTCATTTATAAAACTTTCAATTTCACTTTTTGATAGATCTCTGTATCTATTGTCGTGTTTTGGAGGTAAACCATTCTTCTTTTGATCTTCTCGTAATTGTTGTGATTCCTCTTCAGACATAAAGCATCTATATGCAACTCCGTCATCCAGAAGTTTTTTAATAATCACTTTATGAATGCCTATTCTTTCACTTTGATAGATTGGATCTTCATCCCAATTTAAACCTAACCAACTTAAACCCTCTATTATATTTTTTGAATATTCTGGCTTAGAACGCGATACATCTGTATCTTCAATCCTCAGCAAAAATTTACCGTTTATTTTTTTTGCGTATAGCCAGTTAAATAAAGCAGTTCTAGCGGTACCTATATGTAAGAGGCCTGTTGGACTTGGCGCTAGTCTTAAACGATTTTTCAAGAATTTTTTTTGGAACGGGACCGACGGGATTCGAACCCGCAACTTCCGCCGTGACAGGGCGGTGCTCTAACCAGTTGAACTACGGTCCCATAAATAAATGGGATATTACCTAACCAGTATAAATTAGAAGATGTTAAAACTAAAGATTTTTGTTGTAATAATAAAATTTATTTTTGTTAGTTAAACAATTTAAATTTGGTTAAGTAATCAATTGATTTAAAAAAAAATTAAGGTCTAAAACCTGCAGGTTCAATAAGTCTTACTTGATTACCTCTAGCAGTAAATTCCCTGCCTTGATCACTTTGGACTACAACTCTACCACCAGATTTAACTCTGATAACTCTTGCTCTAACCCATCCTAGGGCGGCTGATTCTAGGACTTTTACTACGTCCCCTGGTTGAAGATCTAACTCCATCACAAAAAAAATAAATTACATAATGTTGATTCAAACGCGCCGTGGAGGACTTGAACCCCCGACATCAGGTTTTGGAGACCTGCGTTCTACCAACTGAACTAACGGCGCATAATTTTGATTATAAGCGCCTATTTGACCAATAGGGTGGAATTACTTTACAACTCTAACGGTCGAAGCGTTGTTTAACACGAGTAGCTTTACCAACTCTATCTCTTAGATAGAATAGCTTAGCTCTTCTTACTTTACCTCTACGTTCAACTTTTAGAGAGGCAACTTGTGGACTATGTAGCATAAATATTCTTTCTACTCCGATCCCCTGAAAAATTCTTCTTACTGTAATCGTCTGATTTAATCCACCATGTCTCTTTGCAATTACTACACCTTCGTAGGGTTGAACTCTCTCTTTGTTACCTTCTGTAATTTTTACGCCTACTTTTACAGTATCTCCAACATAAATTTCAGGTAATTCTTTCTTTAATTGAGATTCCTCAAATTCCTGCATTAGACTTCCAGAATTTATTACTTTATCTAATTCAGTGTTTGCAGCATTAGATGTTATTTCAGATGATGAATCGACATCGCTTTCTTTATCAACACTAATGTTTTTTGAATCAACAGATTTACTCTCTTTTGACATAGAACTACAAAAAAACCATAAGTATATATCTTAACCTTTCGACTCGATTTTAGAAACCTTTAATTATATTGATTTGTTTTTAAAATATCAAAGATTAATTAATTTAAACAATACAAGTTTTAATTTATCAAATGAAAGAGCTTAAATTTTTTGTGATTTTGATGCTCAGCAGAGTATTGATAAGTCTATTTTTATAATTGTAGTAATAAATTTCATATCTATTTTCTCAATATGGTTTGTAGAAGGTTTAAATTATTAGTAATGATTATTGCGAATTTTAAAAAAATTTGCTTAAAACGATGAAACATTTTGCGGAACTTTTACTAAATAAAAAAGTTTTTAAATCTCAAGATCAAGTACCTTTTATTGAAGGTAAAAGAGGTATTGAGATAAAAACTTCTAGAGAAATTAAATTAATAAAAAAATCTAGCCAAATTGTGTCAAAAGTTCTAAGTGAGATAATTGATTTAATACAACCAGGAATGAGTACAAAGGATATTGATATTTTTGCAGAAAAAAGGATTAGAGAAATGGGAGCTACTCCAAGCTTTAAAGGATATCATGGTTTCCCAGCAAGCATTTGTTCAAGTATTAATAATGAAGTTGTTCATGGTATCCCAAATAAAAATAAAATTATTAAAAATGGCGACCTTGTAAAGATAGATACTGGCGCTTATATGGATGGTTATCATGGAGATAGTTGTGTTTCTATTTGCATAGGATCTGTTAATAAAGAAGTAGAAAGACTAAGTAATGTCGCTCATAAAGCTTTATATGCAGGCTTGAATAAAATAAAAGCTGGTAATACTTTGCTTGATATTGCAGGTGCAATTGAAGATGTAGTTAAAAAAAATGGTTTTAGTGTTGTTGAAGATTATACGGGACATGGTGTCGGGAGGAATCTTCATGAAGAACCGTCAGTCTTTAATTTTAGAACTAAAGATCTTCCCAATATTGTTTTGAGAGAAGGAATGACATTGGCTGTTGAGCCAATAGTTAATGCCGGAACAAAATATTGTAAGACGCTTAATGATAGATGGACAGTAATTACCAAAGATGGTAAATTTTCATCTCAATGGGAACATACAATAGTCGTATTAAAAGATGGTATAGAAATACTAACTGATAGAAATTCTTAATCTGAAAATATCCTTTTGAAAGATTTTAAAAAGTTATAGTAAATAAAAAAATAAAATTCTCTTAAGGGAAATAAAATATAAGAAAGTGGATTAGGACTAATAATAACAAGATAATTACTAATTTTCGAAATATAAAAAATTAAACTTGCCACTAATTCAGGGGAGAGAAGCCCAATAGGATTTAGATCAGATTTAAATGGTCCAAGAATGATTTTTTTGATTATTAAATTTTTTGATTCATTTTGATTGTTGAAATGTTTTTTATGCGTTACTATTTGACCTATTAATGATTTACTTATTTCATAAGAAGGATTTAAAGCAGGTAATATTTCTGCTTCAGAAGTATTAATCCAAATTTCTTTTGGAGAAGAATCAATTGATTGTGAAAGTGAGATCTTTTCAAATAAACTTAAAATTTTAAGTTTACTAATAGCATTAATTTCAATTGATTTTTCTAGAGCCTGTTCAGTTCCAGATTCATAAATCCCATGATTTAAGATCAATATATCAATTTTCATTAGACTACTTTCAAGTAGAAATTCTTTTCCGCACTCCCAATAAACCCAATCATAAGTTCCTTCTTTGACTAGCTCTTGAAAATTTCTATTATGAGTAAAGCAAATGATTTTATAGCCATTAGAGCTAAATTTTTTTGTTAAGGCTTTCCCCAGAGATCCCCCTGCTCCTGTAATTCCTATTGTCTTTTTATTCTTCATTTTGATTTAGTAAAAAATTCAACTTATGTTTTTATTAATTTTAATAAATTGATACGAGAAGATTTCTATTTAATTTTCTCTAAGAAATAAATAATTGAATACTAGTTAAAAAAATACTAATCTAATTAAAGGACTATTGATTATTTATGAGTAATATTTTATTAATTGGATCTTCTGAACCCTTTAGTGGTAAATCTGCATTAGTTCTTGGTATTGCAAAAAAAATTATTGACTCTAATAAAAAAGTACGTATTGGTAAACCATTAGCTACTTGCATAGAACTGACTAATCTTCCGTCAATGGCTTATGAAGGACTTATTGATGATGATGTAAAGTTTATAAGCTCTACTTTAAAAATTGATGAAAAAAATTTAATCTCATCAGTAGGTTTATTAGATAATATCTCTTCAGCTAAAAGGATTATAAATAAAGATATTACCCCTGGAAAAGGTTTTGAGCAAATATTAGAACTCAAAAAAGATAATTTTGATGGTCTTAATATACTTGAAGCTGCTGGAAGTATTCATGAAGGATTGGTTTATGGTTTAAGTCTTCCACAACTATCGAAGGCTTTAGAATCAAAAGTTTTAGTAGTTAACTCATGGGAAAATAGTACAAGTGTCGACGCACTTTTAAATGCAAAAAAACAATTAGGTGAATATTTTGCTGGAGCTGTATTAAATTCTGTAGTCCCCTCAGATATTGAAGATATTAAGAGTACGATAATTCCATCTCTAAATGAATTAGGAATAGAGATTTTTGGTGTTATGCCAAAATCCCCTTTGCTTAGAAGTGTTACCGTTGGAGAACTTATTAGAAGATTGAATGCAAAAGTTGTTTGCTGCCCTGATAAGAATCAATTACTTGTTGAAACTTTAAGTATTGGTGCAATGGGAGTTAATTCCGCAATGGAATTCTTTAGAAGAAGAAGAAATATGGCAGTCGTTACTGGTGCTGATAGAACTGATATTCAGTTAGCAGCCTTAGAAGCTTCAACTCAATGCTTAATTTTAACTGGCATTGGTGAACCTCTGCCACAGCTTATTCACAGAGCAGAAGAATTAGAAGTCCCTATTCTAAAAGTTGATATTGATACACTTGCTACAGTTGAAGTAATAGAGCAGGCATTTGGCCATGTCAGATTACATGAATCAATAAAAGCAACTTATGCGATCCAATTAGTTCATGAGAATGTAAATATTAATGGAATTCTTTCAAAAATTGATTTTGACTGCAATTTCTGAGAATATTGCTAATTTCAAAATATGGTACTTAGATTATTTTGAGTCGCTCTTTAGATCTCCCTTCAACTGAACGCGTTGATACTCTCGCGCAAGAACTTGCAAAACTCCAAGATAATGGTAAAAGAAGAATAGCTTTTTTAGGAAGTAGACATGTTCCAGTTGTAGATATTCATCTTATTGAACTTATCGCTAGGTCCTTAGCAGAGGAGGGCCATTCAATAATTACATCTGGTTCGCAAGGAGTTAATGCAACTGTTATCAGAGCGGTGTTGGAAATTAATCCATCTCTACTAACAGTGTTACTTCCACAAAGTTTAGATAAACAAATACCAGAAATCAAAGCTCAGCTTGAGAGAGTTATGCACCTAATTGAAAAAAATGAAAATGATAATTTACCTTTACCCCTAGCAAGTAGTTTATGTAATCAAGAAATAATAAATAGATGTGATCAATTAATTTGTTTTGCCTTTCATGATAGTGAAACTTTGCTAAATAGCTGCAGATGTGCTGAAGATATGGGTAAAGTTGTAAGTTTACTATTTTTTGATTAAATTTTAATACCAACTTTTGTTTAAATCTTTCTAAAAGGATAATAATGTTATTAATTAATTTAGAATAATGGCTGAAAATTTTTCTTTTGATGTTGTATCTGATTTTGATAGACAAGAGCTTGTTAATACATTAGATCAAGTTAAGCGTGAGGTCTCTCAGAGATATGATCTCAAAGGTACTAATACTAGCGTTGAGTTAGAGAAAGATAATATCTTTATCATAACTAATAGTGAATTAACCTTAAATTCAGTTATTGACATTATCAGACAAAAAGCTACTAAAAGAAAATTATCTTTAAAGATTTTCGATTTTGAATCAATTGAAGTTATAAGTGGAAACAGAGTTAAACAAAATATAAAATTAATTAAAGGTTTAGACCAGGAAATTGCGAAAAAAATCAGTAAAGAATTAAGAAATAATATTAAAAAGATAAATGTTAGTATTCAGGGAGATAGTTTAAGAGTTGCCAGTAAAAGTAAAAATGATCTTCAATTAGCTATTGGGATGATAGATGGCTTCGAAGAAAAATTTAAAATTCCTCTACAAACAAATAATTATCGTTAATATAATTTTGTTAATTAAAATCAGTTCTATAATTTAATGATAGATTACACAGATTCATTAATTGAGTTACTTATCTCTAAGGTTAAAAATTACCCCAATTTTTCCGAAGATGATTTAGAGAAGTATTGTTGGATGGCTGTTCATGAACATAAACATGGAATGCTACCTTCTGAGTATGATATTAGAGAAATTGATGAAAGTCTCTATCTTGTGCTTTTGAAACAATTTAAAATAAAAGAATAAATTTATAAATCTTTTAAACAAAAAACAATTATTAAAAATATATTTAATTTAAATAAATTAATAATGCAATAATTAATTTATTTAAATAAGATAAAAAAAAAATTAATCTTAATGTCATCTTCTTTTAAAAATGTCACTCCGACAGGACCAGGAGGAACAGCAACTTTGTTAATTGTTTTATCTTTTACTGGATTTTTACTCTTAACTCAATCTTTATTTGTTGTACCATCCGGCCAAGTAGCTGTAGTTACAACTCTTGGGAAGGTAAGTGGTGGTTCCAGAAGAGCCGGTTTGAATGCAAAAATTCCTTTTATACAAAATGTCTATCCCTTTGATATAAAGACTCAAGTACAACCTGAGAAATTTGAAACCTTAACAAAAGATCTTCAAGTTATCAGAGCAACTGCCACGGTCAAATATTCTGTTAAACCAAATGAAGCAGGAAGGATATTTGCCACAATCGCTAGTAGAAATAGTGATGTTTATCAAAAAATTGTTCAACCTTCATTATTAAAAGCCTTAAAGTCAGTTTTCTCTCAGTACGAATTAGAAACAATAGCAACCGAGTTTAATGTTATTTCTGAAAAAGTAGCTGATACTGTAGCCAAGGAACTAAATTCTTTTGATTACGTAGATGTTAAGAGTTTAGATCTTACCGGGTTAGAAATTGCTGAAGAATACAGAGCAGCTATTGAACAAAAGCAAATAGCAGGACAGTTACTCTTAAGAGCAAAAACAGAAGTTGAGATAGCGGAACAAGAAGCCTTAAGATACGAAACTCTTAATAAGGGTTTAAATGATCAAGTTCTTTTCAAGCTTTTCTTGGATAAATGGGATGGTAGAACACAAGTAGTTCCCGGCTTACCAGGCAGTTCAAGTAGTACACCACCAGTAATAGTTAATGGAGACAGAAGATAGATTTTAATTTTTTAAATTTTTAAAAGATTGCTCAAATGCTTCTATCGTTTGATCAATTTCATCTTCTGAATGTGCTAGGGATGTAAATCCAGCTTCATATGAACTTGGAGCTAAATATACACCCCTAGTTAACATTTCAAGGTGAAGTTTACCAAATAATTCAGAATTTGTAGATTTTGCTTCCTCAAAATTTCTAACTGGACCATCGCATAAAAAGAAACCAAACATCGCACTTACGTTCCCACCATTAATAGAAATACCATTATTTAAAGCAGCTTGTATTATTCCTTCTATAAGCCTAGAAGTTGTTGCTTCCAATTTTTCATACGTTCCTTCTTGACTTAATAATTCTAAAGTTTTAATCCCAGCAGTCATAGCGAGTGGATTTCCACTTAATGTGCCTGCTTGATAAACAGGTCCTGAAGGAGCGATCATTTCCATAATGTCCTTTCTTCCTCCGTAGGCACCAACGGGTAAACCTCCTCCTATTACTTTCCCTAGAGTAGTTAAGTCAGGAGTTACACCAAATCTTTTCTGAGCTCCTCCATAACTAATCCTGAAGCCAGTCATAACTTCATCAAATACTAATAATGCTCCATTCTCTGTCGTTAACTCTCTTAACCCTTCCAAGAATCCAGGTTCGGGTGTAATAAAACCTGCATTTCCAACAATCGGTTCTAGAATTACACCAGAAATTGCATCAGGATTTTCTGAAAATAATTTTTTAACAGCTTCGAGATCATTATATGGCGCGGTCAAAGTATTAGCTGTAGTAGTTCTTGGTACCCCTGGAGAATCAGGAAGCCCAAGAGTTGCTACACCAGATCCTGCTTTTACCAAAAACATATCTGCGTGTCCATGATAACAGCCATCAAATTTGATAACTTTGTCCCTGCCAGTAAATGCTCTCATCAGCCTTAGGACTGCCATACACGCCTCTGTACCGCTATTTACGAATCTGACCATTTCTACTGAGGGAACAGCATCAATAACCATTTCAGCAAGCTTATTCTCAAGAACACATGGGGCACCAAAACTAGTACCTTTTTCAATTGCTTCTTGTAAGGCGGTTATTACTTCAGGGTGAGCGTGCCCACATATAGCAGGACCCCAACTACCAATGTAATCTATATACCTATTACCATCAATATCCCAAGCAAATGGTCCTTTTACTCTGTCAAAGACAATAGGTTGTCCATTAACTGATTTGAAAGCTCTTACTGGTGAACTAACTCCTCCTGGCATAATGCCTTGAGCTTTAGAAAAGATTTCTTTTGATTTAGAAATATTTAATATGTCAGTCACGATATAAGTAATTTAGAGAATTTGAAAAAATGTATCATGATCTAAAATTAGAAATAAGATTGAAATTTGTCAATTCGTATGAAATTCTACATTATGATATTTTCTTTGCGATTTAGTGGATTGTAAATTGATTTTATTGAAAAGTAGGTTGCAAATTATAATTTTCTTTGAGATTTCCCGTTTCAATTAGGGTTATTGAGGAATTTTAATTTTACATATCGTATTTCTATAAGTTAAATATGTCATCGTCATCATCTTCAAATTCAATTAAATTTTCTAAAAGATCTAAATTAATCATTACTGGAACATGATCGCTGGGTTGATTATTTTCTCTTTGACTCCTTTCAATTACTGAACTTTTTATATTGTTTAAAAGATTATTGCTTATATATATATGGTCGATACGCCAACCTTTATTCAACTCAAATGAATTATTACGGTAATCCCACCAACTCCAATGCCCAGAGAATTTTTCAAACACCCTAAATGAATCTTTAAATCTTGAACCAAGTGCTTTTCTTAACATTTTACGTTCAATCTCTGATGCCATAATGCTGCCTGTAAATTTATGTGGGGCATAAATATCACTATCATTTAAAGCGATATTAAAATCACCAAGAAGACATGTTGGCTCTCCTCTTTTTGCTTGTTCAACCAAATATTTATTAAGCATTGCAAGCCAATTTATTTTATAAGTAAATTTCTCCGAGTTAAGTGATGAGCCGTTTGGTACATAAACATTTATTATTCTAATTCCATTTATCAGTCCGCTTAATATCCTTTTTTGAGACTCTAACTCTTGAGAAATTTCTAATTGATTTAGCTCACCTGTAAAACCATATCTAATATCTGCAATTTTATCTTTACTAATAATTGCTACGCCATTATATGATTTCTGTCCATACATTTTAACGCTATAACCAATATCCTCAAAACTCTTATAAGGAAAATCTTTGTCTGATACTTTTGTCTCTTGAAGGCAAAGTACCTCCGGTCGTTTATCTTCAAGCCACTCTATAACTTGTGATAATCTTGACCTTATTGAATTTACATTCCAAGATGCTATTAACAATTTATTTATTAGTTATGTAAAATAAAACTAGCAAAAATAATAAAATATAAATAGTTTTGACATTAAACAAAAAACAATTAAATAGTTCAATTAATAATCTCATATATCTGGTATTTTTTGTCATATCGTCTAATTGTTTCATAAGCTATCATTCGATTGCTCAAGAGAGTTATAAGTTAAATGAAATAGAAATAAACAGAACTATGAACTTGGAGGAAGAAGATAATCTTGATTTGCCTTCTAATCCTTTTGAAATTATTGATAGGATCAGAAGAGCTAATAGTATGAATGACGCGACAAATCCCTCAGATGCAATTGATGATGCCATTAAATCTTTTGATATTATTAAAGATGAGAAACAAATATAGATTTTTCATCTCTTGGATAAACTTTTTATTTCATAATTTTTTTAAATGATTAAAAGCCCAATTCCAAAAGTTTCAAATAAGAAACAATTCAGAGCGATAGGAATAGTATATGGAATGTATAAACCTCATGAAGATAATTTATTAAATAAGGGATTTATTGAAGATTTAAATGGTCACAAAATTGATTCAGTAGTTCTTGGAAAAGCTTTACCAGTAATAAAAAAATTTATCAACTTTGAAAAACAGTATTATTGGATCGTTTACCCAAGGAATAACAATTCAAATAATATTCATCTTCAAATTGCAGGTATATGGGACCCAAGTAACTTCAAAGATAATGATGATGTCATTATTAACAAAACTCATGATTTGTTACTTTCATTGGGTTTAAAAGATAATCTGTTTTCAATTCGGGGTAAATTAATTTTTATAAATATTCAAGAAAAAGAATTAATTATCAAAATATGTCCTTCTAATAAAAATCAAAAAAATAAATCATTTAAAATTTTAGTTAAAGGAGAAATACCAATGAAGTTTATAAATTCTTTTGTAAGTCTTGAAGTAATGAGGATAGAAAATTCTTTAGTTATGGAAAAAGTAGAGATAATCGAGGTTAAATCATCTGAAAGTATTTAATGTTTATTTCTGAATGCAACAACATTTTTATGAAAAAAAAGAAATATGGATGTAATTCTAATTGATTGTTCACCTGGGATTTCCAGTGATATGCTTTTAGCTGCCTTTTATGACTTGGGCGTGCCTCAAAAAGTTTTTGAAAAGCCCTTAATCAAGTTGGGATTAAAAAATTATTTCTCTTTATCTTTTAATGAATCTAAAAGTTATAACTTAAGGGGAGTTAAAGCCGAAGTTAATGTTTTAATAAATAATAAAAAAAAGAAATGGAAGGACTTAAAGACGTTTATATTGAGCGGCTTACTAGATAAAGATTTAGAGTCAATGATAATAAAAGTTTTTGAATCACTTGCAATTGCTGAAGGGAAAGTACATGGTGTTCATCCTGAGGAGGTACATTTTCATGAAATCGCCAGCACAGATTCTCTCGTTGATGTTATTGGTGTTTGTGCTGCTATTAATTACTTGAAACCTAAGAATATTTGTTGTAATGCTCCAAATCTAGGGACGGGCTATATTAATTCAGAACATGGCAAGATTCCTATACCTTCACCTGTTGTTCTTGAATTGATATCTAGTAATAAAATAAAAGTTTGTGCTGATTGTTCAATAGAGGAGGAGCTTTCTACTCCCACAGGTATTTCATTACTCTTAACGTTAGTGAATCTTTTCGAATTTCCCACCGAATATACAATTAATTCATATGGGATAGGTATAGGTCACAAAATTCTACCTTCCCCAAATCTATTAAGGGTTTTACAAATTAATTTGCCTGAGTGTAAGAAAAATTACTTTAAAAATGGTCTAGTATTTGAAGAGATCTCTATACAAGAATCATGGATTGATGATCATTCTTCTGAGGAAATTGCATCTTTCATCCAATTAATGAGACAGGAGGGTGTTTTAGATATATCTTATAAAGCAATAAATATGAAAAAAAATAGAATTGGTTTTTCTCTCATTGCAATAGTTCCAATAGAAAGAGAAGAGTATTTTCGGCACTTATGGTTTCAATATACAAATACTATTGGTCTTAGAGAGAGAAGGCAAGGAAGGTGGATATCACCAAGACGAGAAGGTGAATGCGTAACATCTATTGGTAAAGTTAAATGTAAGGAAATTACTAGGCCTAATGGGGAAAAATTTATAAAGCCTGAGCATGATGAGGTAATAAAATTACAAAAGAAATATCGCAAAACGGCATTAGAAATAAAGAATATTATTGGTAATACTATGAAAGATTTTAAACCTTTTATAGATTTAAATGAATATTAA